>NZ_JAMZEE010000022.1:0-70873 GCF_024704895.1 Bacteroides muris (ex Fokt et al. 2023)
ACAAAAAAGCCAACTAATTCGCAACATTTTGTGTATGAATTAGTTGGCTAATTTTATACTATCTACTGAATCTCCCTAGAATAAGCAAACAGACTAGAATACAGTATTTTAACATGGCTACACCCTTTGCGCCTGAAGGTGTAGCCATTACTCTACGATGGTATAGGTATTCAAGGCAAAGGGTGTAGCTATAAAAATATATCAGAAAGGCAGTGGGCCGTCTGCCCCCATACCTCCAAACGGGTTGTCTGTCTGTAACGGAAAGTCGCTAGCCGATGGGGGCGGCGGTGTGGCCGTACTTCCAATAGGCGCATTCATACGTGAGCCGAATGTAGCTCCTCCACCCTCTGTCGGAGGTGGGATAACCATATCATCCTCCGGGTTCTGGAAACGGGTGTACTGCCCGATAAATCTCAGACGCACATCCCCTACGGCACCGTTACGATGCTTTGCAATGATGATTTCTGCCATACCACGCAAATCACTGCCATCGGCAGAAGTATAAATCTTGTAATATTCGGGACGATGGATGAAGCACACCATATCAGCATCCTGCTCGATGGCACCAGATTCACGAAGGTCACTCAACTGGGGACGCTTGCCTTCTTCGCCTTCACGGTTTTCCACACCACGGTTCAACTGCGACAGAGCGATGATGGGAATGTTCAGCTCCTTGGCCAGCCCCTTCAATGAACGCGAAATGGTACTAACTTCTTCCTGACGGCTACCAAAAGACATTCCGCTTGCATTCATCAACTGAAGGTAGTCGATGATGATAACCTTCACTCCATGTTCACGTACCAGACGCCGTGCCTTTGTACGGAGTTCGAATACCGACAAAGAAGGCGTATCGTCCACATAGAGCGGAGCATCCAGCAAATCACGCAGTTTGTAATCCAACTGCTGCCATTCATAGTCTGCCAACTGACCGCTCTTGATTTTTTCACTCGGAATCTCGCACACGTTAGATATCAGACGGTTCACCAACTGCACGTTACTCATTTCAAGCGAGAAAAGCGCTACAGGATTGCGGAAATTCACGGCAATGTTTTTCGCCATGGAAAGTACGAATGCCGTTTTACCCATGGCAGGACGGGCTGCAATAATAATGAGGTCGGACTTCTGCCATCCGGAAGTCATCTTGTCAAGTTTGGTATACCCACTTTCCAAACCACTCAAACCATCGGTACGGGCAGCAGCTTTCTGAATCAAATCATAGGCTTCGGCAATAACCGGATTAATCTGCGTGTAATCCTTCTTCATGTTCTGCTGGGAAATCTCGAACAGTTTTCCTTCAGCCTCCTGCATCAAATCATCCACGTCCAGCGTCTCGTCAAAAGCCTTGCTCTGGATATTGCTGGTAAAAGTAATCAGTTCACGTGCCAAAGCTTTCTGTGCAATAATACGTGCATGATATTCGATGTGTGCGGAAGATGCCACCTTACTACTGAGTTGGGTAATATAGAACGGTCCTCCCACTTCTTCCAGTTCTCCCCGCTTGGAAAGCTGCTCCTTCACGGTGAGGATGTCGACCGGCTTCTGATTCACTGCCAAATCGGTAATGGCGGAATATATCAACTGATGTCTATGCTCATAGAATGACTCCGGACGAAGGATTTCACTTACCAGCGAATAAGCGTCCTTCTCAATCATCAAGGCTCCTAAGACAGCTTCTTCCAGCTCCGGTGCTTGCGGCTGAATACGTCCGTAGTCTGTTACGGGCTGTGGTGTCTTTCCTTTCGGAGTGCGAGATGTTCTTCTTTGTTCTGCCACTTTAAAAATTAAAAATTAAAAATTGAAAATTAAATGAACTTCCCTTTTGGAAAGGGGAAGCAAAGATAAGCGAATTTATTTATAGGCGGTAAATAAATCATTGTTAAGTTTCAATCTACTATGAACAGAAATCACTAACTTTGTCTTCGGAAACTGCCTCACAGCTTTCCTTTTTTAATTTTAAATTATTAATTATCAATTATCAATGCCATGCTGACTTTTCCAAATGCCAAAATAAACCTGGGACTGAATATCACAGAGAAACGTCCGGACGGATACCATAATCTGGAAACCATTTTCTATCCGGTTCCCATAGAAGATGCTTTGGAAATAAATATTTTGAATGAAGGAAACGGAAAGTTTCGTCTGCATCAGGCAGGTCTGGAAATTGAGGGAGAAGCGGAGAGTAACCTGGTAGTGAAAGCCTACAAGTTGCTGGATGACCGGTTCAACCTTCCTCCGGTAGAGATTCATCTCTTCAAGCATATTCCCTCGGGAGCCGGACTGGGTGGCGGCTCGGCTGATGCTGCCTTCATGCTGAAACTTCTGAATAATAAGTTTGAACTCGGACTACCGGATGACACTCTGGAAGAGTATGCCGCCAAGCTGGGTGCCGACTGTGCCTTCTTCATCAGAAACCGTCCGACTTACGCAGAAGGTATCGGAAACATTTTCTCTCCCCTTCCTCTGTCACTGAAAGGATACCAGATATGGTTGGTGAAACCGGACATATTCGTCTCTACGCGGGATGCCTTTGCAAAAATAAAACCGCATCATCCGGAAATGTCTCTGAAAGAAATAGCCCGATTACCCGTAGAAGAATGGAACGGACGAATGGTCAATGACTTTGAAGAAAGCGTATTCCCCCAATTCCCGGCTATCGGAGAAATTAAGAAAGAGATGTACCGACAAGGAGCTGTATATGCCTCCATGAGTGGTTCAGGGTCATCTGTTTACGGATTATTCAAAGAGGATGCCGTATTGCCGGAAGTGGATTTCGGGGAAAAAGTTTTTGTATACAAAAGCCAGTTCACTGATATTTAAAAATATATCAACACAACGTACTGATTCCCGGAAACAAAAGTACATCCAGGTTGTTCTTACAGAAAGTTAAAAACAACCTAGATTGTGAAAGAACTAAGAGATTGATGATTTGTCGATGACATCCATTCACCAACAAATCACCAAATTATTCATCACCAATCATTAATACACCTCTATCTTATCTGCAATACGCTTCGCTTTGTCGCGCAGCGTGTCAAGGTCACTGCCAAGAGGTGCATAACACAGCACTACACCCATACGACGGTTTACGCGGGTAGTAGGCTTGCCGAAAATACGCAGATAAGTATCCTCTTCTTTCGTAACCTCTTCCATACCGCGATAGTTGGGACGTTCTTGGCTAGCTATCGGAGAGAGGATGACTGCACTGGCTCCTATACGCTCCTGCTTGATGCCAGGAATAGGCAGACCGAGCACCGCACGGCAGTGCAATTCAAACTCATTCAGATTCTGCGTTCCGGCCAAGGTTACCATACCTGTATCGTGCGGACGTGGAGAAAGTTCGGAGAAATAGACACCGTTCTCATGGCTGAGAAAGAATTCCACTCCCCACAATCCGGCACCGGTCAAGGCACGGGTCACCTTCTCTGCCATATCCTGCGCCTCCTTCAGATGGGCAGGGTCAATATGGGCAGGCTGGAAACTTTCACGATAGTCTCCACCTTTCTGTACATGGCCGATAGGTGGACAAAACAAAGTCGGGCCATTCTTCTGCGTTACAGTGAGCAATGTTATCTCACTGTCGAACTTAATGAACTCTTCAATGATAAGTTCTTTGATGTCTCCACGGCTACCATTACAGCCATACTCCCAGGCATGCTCTAATTCGTCGGCACTTTTTACGAGAGACTGGCCTTTGCCGGAAGAGGACATCAGCGGTTTCACCACACACGGGAAACCAATCTTTTCAGCAGCAGCTTTCAGTTCATCCAAAGATCTGGCATAAAAATATTTAGCAGTTTTCAGTCCCAACTCTTTAGCTGCAAGGTCACGTATAGCCTTACGGTTCATGGTAAAGTTCACGGCGCGGGCACTGGGCACCACTTGAATACCTTCTTTCTCGAAATCATACAGACGTTCCGTACGGATAGCTTCGATTTCCGGAACAATGATATCCGGCTGGTGTTTTCGCACTACACGTTCCAAGGCATCTCCATCGAGCATACTGAATACTTCACATTCATCTGCCACTTGCATGGCAGGCGCTCCGGCATACGAGTCGCAGGCGATAATATACTGGCCTTTGCGTTGGGCGGAAATGACAAACTCTTTGCCCAGTTCACCGGAACCCAACAATAAAATCTTTTTCATCCTATCTATTTATTTACTATTTGACGATTTACAATTTAACACTATACAATCAGACGATTTACTACTTACCATCCGCTGCCCGATTACAGCGCAGCCAATAGTAAATAGTAAATCGTCTAATAGTAAATCCTCTTATTGGTGTTGGTCTCTCAACAAGTCATTCACCGTTTTTACCGGATTGAACGTCGTCAGAGGCACTTCTACAAACACTGTGTTCCAGTCGCTCATGGCTCCGTTCCACAAACCGGGGAGTTCAAGCGCTTTCAAATCCTTTCCGTTCTTGGACTTATAGGAAATGAACCCCGTCGCTTTATCCACATACTTCACAAGATTAAACTTATGCCCTTTATAGTCACGTACGGCGCAAACCAAATCTACCGGATTGAAATGGGTACCCTTTTCAAACATCTCCTTCTTTTCCGGGTCGCCCATATCAATCTGCGAACTTTCCAGAATCTGCAAAGAGATAGTACCGTCATTGTTGTATGCCAAGAACGGCCCCCCACCCGGTTCGCCTACGTTTTTCACCATACCGCAAACACGCATCGGACGGTTCAGCTTCTCTTTCAGATATATAACTAACTCGGCATCTTCCAGATTCTTTGTCTCCGGATTCTTGCAATAGAGTTGTTTCTGTAGGAATTGCAGGATTTCAAGAATTTGTTCGTGCGTATACTTCCCGCTGTCAAGCAACTGCAAATAAGCAAACGCTCTCTGTTGTAAAGCTACCAGTACACCGGCAATCAGTTTCTTATATAACACGGTATCACCTTTCAGTTTGTCGGGTACCACATTGTCTATATTTTTTATAAAAATAATATCCGCATCAAGGTCGTTCAAATTTTCAATCAATGCACCATGACCACCCGGACGGAACACAAGTTTGCCACTGTCACGGAACGGTTTGTTTTCCATATCGGCAGCAATGGTATCGGTACTTGTTTTCTGCTCTGAGAAAGTAATCTCGTAATCCACCCCATACTTCTTTGCATAAGAGGCAGCCTTTTCGTCTACCAAAGCCTTGAACAAAGCACGGTGTTCAGGCGAAACCGTGAAATGTACATTCACCTTACCATTCTTATTGGCAGCATACAACGCTCCTTCTACCAAATGTTCTTCCAGCGGCGTGCGGCTATTGTCTTCATACTTATGGAACTTCAGCAATCCTTTGGGCAGAGCACCATAGTTCAGTCCGGCTCCTTCGAGCAAAGCAGCAACAACCGCCTTGTAGTTTCCGGCAGCAACCAAAGCCGGTATGCCCTTTCCTGTACCCCTCTGACAGGCGGTATTCAGGTCATCATAAAAAGCAAACTTCTCTATTCTCTCAAAAAAAGTCTTTTCAAAACTTGTCTGGGGAGCATCATAGTTTGCCCCGAGAAATTCAAACAAGTTTTTGAACATACGACTGGCAGCACCCGAAGCAGGCACAAACTTTACCACCACTTTATCGGTTTGTGTATATGCCTCCCACGCGTCCAGATATTTCTTCTGTTCATCCGTATCCGGAGCCAATATACCTTTTTCTACAGAAGCGGCGGCAGACAGCTTCAAGTATGGAAAACCTTTTTCGAAACAAGCCAACTGTTCGGCTATTCGTTCTTCGGAGATGCCTTTATTTTCGAGCAACTCTTTGTCTTGCGGTGTTATCATATATATCTTGTTTTATTAATTCATGCCCAAAAATACAAAAAAAGCAGAACTGCTGTCAAGAAAATGAAGAAAAAACTTACCTTTGAAGCATAAAATACGGACGATTATGGAAACTGATGAATTTTTCACTACCCGAGAGAAAGATTTGCTCTTCTCTCTCTACCGCAAACTGTTGCAACTTTCCGGAGAAACCCTTCGGAAAGGAGACTGTAAAAAACTGAAAACGCATCTTATTAGTACCATACAGAACAACCGCATCCAGCGTGACCTATTCGGTTTGAATCCCGTCATCAAGGATATGCAGACGGCTGTCATCGTGGCCGAAGAAATCGGCATGAGACGTGCTTCCATCCTAGGACTTATGTTGCACGACTCTGTACGCTGCGGCACTTGCACTACACAGGAGGTGAAGCAGATTTATGGTGAAGATGTGGCAGGCATCATCCGCGGATTGATACGCGTGAACGAACTCTATGCCAGAAGTCCTGCTATCGAATCCGAAAATTTCCGCAACCTATTGCTTACCTTTGCCGAAGATATGCGTGTCATCCTCATCATGATTGCCGACCGCGTAAATATCATGCGGCAAATCAAGGACTGCGAAAATGACGAAGCCCGTCGGCAGGTAGCCAATGAGGCGGCATATCTCTATGCTCCCTTAGCTCATAAACTGGGGCTATACAAACTTAAATCGGAACTGGAAGATCTTTCACTGAAATATACCGAAAAAGAAGTTTACTACCACATCAAGGAGAAGCTAAACGAAACTAAGGCATCGCGCGACAAGTACATTGCTGCTTTCATAGCACCGGTACGGAAGAAGCTGGAAGAGGCCGGACTCAAGTTTCACATCAAAGGACGCACCAAGTCCATCCACTCCATCTACCAGAAAATGAAGAAGCAGAAATGCCCCTTCGAAGGTGTATATGACTTGTTTGCCATCCGTGTCATCCTGAATTCCAGCCAAGAAAAAGAAAAAATGGACTGCTGGCAAGCCTACTCCATTGTAACAGATATGTACCAACCCAACCCGAAACGGCTTCGAGACTGGCTGTCTGTACCAAAGAGCAACGGCTACGAATCACTGCACATCACCGTGATGGGGCCCGAAGGCAAATGGGTAGAAGTACAGATACGTACCGAACGCATGGACGACATTGCCGAACGCGGTCTGGCCGCCCACTGGCGATACAAAGGGGTGAAAGGAGAATCGGGACTGGACGAATGGCTGACTTCCGTACGCGAAGCTTTAGAGAATTCGGACAGCAACGGGCTGGAAACCATGGACCAGTTCAAACTGGATTTGTACGAAGATGAAGTCTTTGTATTTACCCCCAAAGGCGATTTGTTCAAACTGGCCAAAGGCTCCACCGTGCTCGATTTTGCGTTCCACATTCACAGCAAACTGGGATGCAAGTGCATCGGTGCCAAAGTAAACGGCAAGAATGTACAGCTGAGGCAAATGCTGCATAGCGGTGACCAAGTGGAGATAATGACATCGAATACGCAGACGCCCAAGCAGGATTGGCTGAACATCGTAACCACCTCCAAGGCCCGTACTAAAATACGCCAGGCATTGAAAGAAATGGTCGCACGCCAGCATGCCTTCGCCAAAGAGACATTGGAACGCAAGTTCAAGAACCGGAAGATAGAGTATGATGAAGGAACCATGATGCGCCTCATCAAGCGCCTCGGCTTCAAGATAGTAACCGACTTCTATCAGGCTATAGCCGATGAAGAGCTGGATGTCAACGAGATTATAGACAAATACCAGGAACAGCAAAAACGGGAAAACGATACGCGCGACGAGATAACCTATCGCAGTGCCGAAGGCTACAACTTGCAGCAGGGAATACCCGAAGAGATAAGTACCAAAGAAGATGTACTCGTCATCGACCAGAATCTGAAAGGGCTGGATTTCAAGCTGGCACGCTGCTGCAACCCCATCTATGGAGATGATGTATTCGGCTTTGTCAGTGTGACGGGAGGCATCAAGATACACCGTTGCGACTGCCCCAATGCCAGCGACTTGCATTCACGTTTCGGCTACCGCATCGTAAAGGCACGCTGGGCCGGAAAGTCACAAGGTACACAGTATCCTATCACCCTGCGTGTAGTAGGACATGATGATATCGGTATCGTGACCAACATCACTTCCATCATTTCCAAAGAAACGGGCATTACTCTGAGAAGCATCGGTATTGACTCGCATGACGGACTGTTCTCCGGAACACTGACCATCAAGGTAAACGATACAGGGCATTTGGAAGCGCTCATCAAAAAACTGAGAACTGTAAAAGGAGTAAAACAAGTCACAAGGAATTAATGTATTAGCACATTAAAAGTATGCAGTACGACTTTAAAAAGCAGTTGCGCAGTTTCGGCTATGCCTGGAAAGGTATCCGGTGCTGCGTAGGAAAAGAGCAGAACCTAAGCTTCCATCTGATTGTTACGGTACTCACAATAATTGCCGGATTCTTATTGGACATTACCCGGACTGATTGGACGATTGTCATCCTCTGTATCGGTGTGGTAATAGCTGCCGAGCTGTTCAATACCGCCATTGAGAAGCTGGTCGACCTGGTTTCTCCGGAACGACATCCCATTGCAGGGCAAGTAAAAGACATAGCCGCCGGAGCAGTACTGGTATGTGCTGCAACGGCGGCCATTATAGGATTGATTGTATTTATCCCCTATCTTACCCGCTTCTTCTTATAATAAGGATAGGTCAGCAGCACAAAGAAGAATACTGCAAGCATAGCGGCAACAGATGCCACATGATATACCAGTACTCTGTCCATCAGATAGCAAGACACTGTCATACCGGCCAACAGCCCTCCCTCCATAAACAAATGGCAAGTGGTGTTTGCCGTTCCACGCTGGCAGTGGTGTGACAATTTGACAAACATCTTCATGAACGGGACTGTAATGAACACCAATACAGCCAATGCCGCCAATGACCAGTAATCGCCCACAAACATCAGCGGTAGCAATGCTCCCGGTGCAAAAGCAATCAGCAGCATATTGATGGCAGGCACCCATGCACGCGGCAATAAGAAGCGATCCATATTGCACAGCGACACACCTATCGGAGCACGGAAAGCCACATATACCCTCGATGCGAAAAAGATGCCGGCCAATCCGGTAGCTACGGACAAATAGGTCACCATACGGAAACCATACATCTTATACATGCCAATGCCCAAAACAACCCCCACCAGCATACCCAAGCGTGCAACCCATGCATATACCATGTTTCCTGCACTGCGACGCGCGGAAGTCGTTATGTCAATGGCCACCGTAATGCCCGCTGTGGTTGCCAGCCCGAAACATGCCCCCTGCACAGCGGCAAGCAGCAGAAATTTCGTATAACTATCCACAAAGGCATACCCCAGAACAGCCGTCAGCATAATGAATGTGGAGTAAAGGAGCACGTGCTTCCTTTTATATTCATCGACCAGATAAGCATGGAAAGGCCCCACAGCAAACATGGCCATCACAAAAACCAAGAACATGCTACCCACCTGCCCGGCGGAAACGCCCAGCTGCTCTCCCTTCACAAAAGGAAGCAGAGGAAAAAGCATGTAGACGGATGTATACAACAACAGATTTGCCACACACATCCGCCAAAAGTTGAGAGTCATTAGTTTGTTAGTACTGTTCTTTCTCATTCGGGAAATCTAAATTCTTCACATCGGATACATAACGGCTGATGGCATCCGTCATCACTGTATGCAGGTCGGCATAGCGACGCAGGAAACGGGGACGGAAACCGTTATTCATACCCAGCATATCCTGAACCACCAACACCTGGCCATCCACATCACCACCGGCACCGATGCCGATAACGGGTATAGTCAGCTCACTGGCCACGCGGGCAGCCAATGCGGCAGGAATTTTCTCCAATACCAGTCCGAAACATCCGGCTTCTTCCAGCAGATGCGCATCGCGTACCAGCTTCTCGGCTTCGGCATCATCCTTGGCACGAACCGTATATGTTCCATACTTATTGATAGATTGGGGCATCAGTCCGAGATGTCCCATGATGGGAATACCGGCGCTGAGAATACGCTTTACCGTGCCGATGATTTCCTCGCCTCCCTCCAGTTTGAGAGCGTCGGCATGGCTTTCTTTCATTATACGGATAGCGGAAGCCAATCCCTCCAGTTCGTTGCCCTGATAAGAGCCGAAAGGCATGTCGACGATGACCATGGCACGCTTCACACCGCGAACCACGGATTTGCCATGATAAATCATCTGGTCGAGCGTAATGGGAAGCGTGGTAACATTGCCTGCCATTACATTGGAAGCAGAATCTCCCACCAGAATCACGTCTACACCGGCACCATCTACAATCTGCGCCATAGTATAGTCATAAGATGTCAACATTGATATCTTTTCGCCTCTTTGCTTCATTTCAACAAGGCGATGTGTAGTCACTTTACGAGTGTTGTCTGAAATATAACCCATGATGATATTTTTTATTAATCGGGCGCAAAGGTAATCCTTTTTCTGATTACTTGTGCAATTGAGTTAATTTATCGTAAGTGAATCCCTGAAAGTCATCCAATACATAATGGCACAACGGAGCTATGTCTTCACGGGAATTGGTGGTTGCCAACCCTATAACGGTAGCTCCTGAAGCCATGCCGGCTTTCAGCCCGTTGAAGGAATCCTCGAATACATATGTTGTGTCGGGAGTTGTGCCGAGAACCTCCATACCCAACAGAAAACAATCCGGTGCAGGCTTGGAAGCCGTAAACATCTCGGCCGTAAGGATACGGTCGAAAAGAGTCTTTATTTCGGGATGAACCCGATAGACAGCTGCCATCTTCGCTTCGTTGGAACTGGTCACCACGGCAGTCTTCACCCCATTCCCGTGTAGGTCGGCAATGAAGTCAAGCACTCCGGGAATAAAGTCGAATGACATCTCCTGTTCAAAACGGTTCAACCGTTCGGTAATTTCAGCCTGCTCCTTCACCATGCCAGGGAAAAAGGTATCATATATATAAACCAATGTCTGGCCTTTCACCCTACCTTCAATATCGTCCATACCTAAATATTGCTTTCCCATTTCATGCCAGAAGTGGCTGTACTGCGTTTCCGTGTCTACCACCACACCGTCAAAATCAAAAAGTACGGCGGTTGCTTTTGTTGTGTCCATAAACATTCTTTTACCTAAATCTGTTAATACCAAAACATTATAATGCACAAAGGTGAGAATAATCTGCGAATCGAACAAATAATTCTCACCTTTGTACTTCTCAATTGACTCATATCAAATGAACTACTTGCATCTATTTAGGAAACTTTTTATTCACTCTTTATGCTATTCACCGGGTTCTCATTGGCTATCCGCCAAGTGCGCCATACTATGCAAACGGCAATAACCGTTAAGATTAGGATAGCTACTCCCACATGGAGCCCGGCATCCACCGTTATTTTCTCAGCAAAGATTTCCAGCCAGCAATGTCCGAGAACAAAAGCGGCAAAACTTCCGAGAAAAACCGCAGGCAATGCTATCCAGGCAACTTCTCTTGTCAGCAAGCCGATAATGTCACTCGATTTCGCCCCGTTCACCTTGCGGATGGCTATCTCCTTGCTGCGACGGCAGATTTCATCGTTGATATACCCAAACAAGCCCATCAGTGCAATGAAAAAGATAGAAATACTGGTCAGAAACACCGCGTTGCGGAAACGATACACATTTACATATTCCTCATCCAAGGTTTTTTCCAAAGAAACGAACTCCACCTCTTCTGTGGGAAATGCTTCCAGCACCGTACGATTCAATGTGGCAAGATTCTCTTCAAAAGGTTCCTTCAGCCTTACGTAATGCGCGTAACCTAGCTTTTCTTTCCATCCTACAAGTACGGGCGTCTGCTCCTTGTATGCGCTGTACACCGGATAATCTTCCATTATACCAACCACCGTCAGGCTTTCTCCTTCATGGTTTATGACACGTCCTACAGCACTTCCCTCCCAACCGGCCTGACGTACGAAAGTACGATTGACTATCAGCTCGTGATTCTCCGAGGCGAAATTGGATGAACGCTTTTTAGGGGTAAAGTTACGCCCCTCCACAATATCCACCTGCATCATCGGAAAAAAGTTGGGAGAAACCCAGTCCATACGGGCTGTCACTTCAACACCTTCACCCGTGCGAAAAGTTTCACCACAATAGCCTTGGCAGACAAGCTGGCTGGAACAAGTATAATCTTCCACCATGGGAAGCTCTTTGAAAAAGGACAACCGGTTTTCGTAACTGCCTCCCAGCTTGGCCCAACATATCGCCACGCGCTCCGGATTGTAACCCAACGGACGGTCTACCACCGACTGATACTGCCGGAACACGACCAGCAAAAAGCAAAAGGCAAAAGCAACACCCAGAAACTGGATGAAAAGCAACGGACGCTTCCAAGACGCATTATGCTCCGTATACCGACGGAAGACCTGCGTCACCGGGATGGACGAGAACAAGCATGCCGGCATAATGCCTGCCAACAGAAAAACAAGCAATACCACCAAGAAAGGCATCCACAACGTCTGTATGGCAAATAAAGAAGCAAGCCGGACTGCTGCTATCTCCTCTACGAAATCAGCAAAAAGATACATCAACAGCCCCACCCCGGCAATGGATAACAACACCATCAATGCTGTTTCAGTGAGGAACATGCCGAATACCGTACCGGCGGAAGCCCCGCTACATTTATGCACTCCCATCTCCTTGGCACGATGGGACAAGGAAGAGACGGATATCAGCACATAATTGAAAGCTGACACCAGCAAAATGACGATTGCAAGAAGAGTAGTCGCCAATATCATGGTACGTACCGTAGAGTTTCCAGTATGATAATCTGCCAATGAACGGAAAACAAACGCTTTCTCTCCTCCGGCATCTTGCCCGAAATCAGGCATATATTTTTTCATCAATTCCGGAAGACGCGTTTCTACAACACGCACATCCTGTTCCGGATGATGGAAACGGGCAATTACCGTATAGCTTATGTCAAATCCCCATCCCGCCCTCTGTTCATTCCAGAGTTCGGCCATGGGAACCACCGCATCAAAGGGAAAATCCGTATTCTCCGGTTGGTTCTGAAAAACGCCTCTGACAATGTAGGGAGTCTTGTGATTCAGATAAAGCACCTTGCCTATTACCGTATTCAACGGCGCCCCCTCCCGCAACTTATCTGCCAGCATACGGGAAATGAAAAGAGCGTCCGGGGTTTTCAATTCTTCGGTATTGCCCGTCAAGACCGGGATTCCTAATGTGGAAAACAAATGTGTATCACCAAAAACAGTCAGTCCCGACAAGCGGACATTACCATGATAAAAGTTCCAGTCTTCCATCCGGCGCATCACCGTGGCGTCTTCTACCTGGCCGGGAAAGTTCTCGCGCAAGGCCTCTGCAAAAGGCCCGTATACATACTCCTGCATTCCAGCCGTCGCATGGTTCTTATAAGCCAGATAAAGCTGATTCGACTGCCGGAAAGAGTGATTATAGCTCAACTGGAATGCCACGCAGGCAAAAAGCAAAATACTCATAAACAAACCGAGTGTCAGAGAAATAAGCTTCGTCACATTATTCCCCCGCCCACGCAACAACATCAAAATGCTATAGTAAAGTAGTTTCATTATTCTTTTGACTATTTAGACAGACTCCTATTCACTTTTTATGCTCTTTACCGGATTCTCATTCGCTATCCTCCATGCTTTCAGCACCACAACCGCCACTATCAACACAATGACTATCCTATTATCCACACGGAATAGGCTGTAGTCATACTCCTTCTCGGAAATGCCTGCCTTTATGCGCTGCATGCGCAACATCACCACCCGGTCCGGCTGCTTGTAGAGAATGAATCTTCCGGTTTTCTTCTCTTACAATCCTTGTGCAGTGATATTTGCCACGATGCTACCGTCAAACAGATGTATCGTGCGGTGTGCAAAGCTGGCGTCATGCTGAGAGTGGGTTACCATAATAATCGTAGTGCCCTCTTTATTCAGTTCCGTCAACAAATTCATCACTTCGGCTCCGTTCTTGGAATCCAGGTTACCGGTAGGTTCATCGGCAAGTATCAGCTTGGGATTGGTTACGACCGCACGGGCTATCGCCACACGTTGCTGCTGACCGCCGGAAAGCTGTTGCGGGAAGTGTTTGGCACGGTGGCTGATGTTCATTCTTTTCAGTATATCCTCTACCATGCGTTTGCGCTCACTTGCCTTCACGCCGAGGTACGTAAGGGGAAGTTCCACATTCTCATACACATTCAGTTCGTCTATCAGGTTGAAGCTCTGGAACACAAATCCCAACTTGCCCTTGCGCACACGGGTACGTTCCTTTTCCTTCAAGTCCGCTACTTCCTGACCGAGGAGCTTGTAACTGCCCTCCGTAGGATTGTCTAGCAATCCGAGGATGTTCAGCAAAGTGGACTTGCCGCAACCTGACGGACCCATAATGGCTACAAACTCCCCCTGTTTTACATCGAGGCTGACGTGGTTCAATGCTACAGTCTCTACTTCCGAAGTACGGAATACTTTACTGATGTTGTTAATTTCAATCATGATATTCTATATATTAATATAATTGTTATTCGCTCTTAATGCTGTTTACCGGGTTTTCGTTTGCTATCTGCCAGAACTTGCAAAGTACGCAGGCTACGATAATCACCAGATTGACCATCACTACCAGTACGTATACTGCCCAACTGACGGGAACACGCTCCGCGAACTGCTCCATCCACATTCCGTTGACATGCCATGCCAATACCGTACCGATGACGACTGCCGGAGCTGCCACAACGAGTATATCCCTCGACAGCATTTCCAAGATGCCGGAAGCCTCTGCCCCGTTCACCTTGCGGATGGCAATCTCCTTGCTGCGGCGGTGTACCTCGTCGATGGTATACCCAATCAGCCCCATCAGCATGATGAAGAATATGGTCACTGCCGCCATCAAAGTGGCATTGCGGAATACACGGACAGAATTATAGCTGTTCTCGATTCTTTTTTCATAACCGGTAAAGTCAATGGTCCGGTCACGGAAAGCCTCGACTACATCGCGGTTCAGCTTCTGCAGATTTTCGGTAAAAGGCTCTCTTAAACGGACATGTACCGTTCCATAAAAACTCTTGT
Source organism: Bacteroides muris (ex Fokt et al. 2023) (assembly GCF_024704895.1). NCBI lineage: Bacteria > Pseudomonadati > Bacteroidota > Bacteroidia > Bacteroidales > Bacteroidaceae > Bacteroides > Bacteroides muris (ex Fokt et al. 2023). The sequence continues at coordinate 14,935 of NZ_JAMZEE010000022.1, forward strand.
TTCCCCGGGCTATGAAAGGCATCTTCTCGGTTCTGAAACTCTCTATCTGGAAATCCTTCAACTGCCCTACGACCTTGAATGTATTCCCTTCGGTATATACCGTACGGCCCACGACGTCGTCTCCCCAACGCATCATCTCGGCAAAAGTCTCGTTCACCACGACTTCCTCTTTATCGCGTGCCATACGTCCTGTCTTCATAGTCATGCCCATCAAGGCAGGAAAGTCCTCGCGCATGTAATAAGAAGCACGACAAGAGAAAAGTGCCTGCCCGCTCTCACTATGAATCATCGCACCACTATATCCGCTAATGGGGGTGCTGTTGGCGCTGGACACCGCTTCCACGTAGGGCAATCCCTTGAAGAACTGACAAGCTGCATCACGCGTCGCTTCATTATCCCAGTAGGCATTGCCTATGGCTATCTGCTTGGGATTATACCCCATATCCTTTTTCAGTACATACTGATATTGCGACATCACCACACACATCAATCCACTGATGAATGCCACGCCTGCAAACTGCACAAACAGCAACGGACGCTTCCACCCCTTTTTCCCCTCGGTATAGCGGCGGAACACCTGCGACACGGGAACACGCGCAAAGAGCCGGCCCGGCAACACGCCTCCCACAATAAACAGCAGAAGCACTACCGACAATGGTACCCAGATACGCTGCGGAGCCAACAAGGTGGAAAGCTTTACCACGACCGTGTCTTCCACAAAATCGCGGAAGTTAATCATTATCAACGCCATCAACAGCAATGCCGCCACAATGATGATGCCCGTTTCCAGCAAAAACATACTGAAAATCGTGCCACCGCTCGCACCGCTGCATTTATGTACGCCTACCGACTTGGTGCGGTGGCTCAAAGAGGAAATGGAAATCAACACATAGTTCAACGCCGCAATGAAAAGAATGGCAAAACCAAGAATACTCATGATGACACGCATCCGACGCACATCATCATAATTGCGATATGTATCACGGATGGGCTGTACAAAAGCCGTGTAACCGTACACTTTTTTATCTTCCGCCGGGCGGTATTTGTCTATCATGGCATCAATACGCGCATTGACAACAGATTTGTCGGCACCGGGACGGAAGCGGATAAACTCTACCCAACTGTCTCCCCCGCTCCACGAGTAGGCATTCCAGTTGCGGCTCCACAAGGTAGGCATCGAGATAACCGCTTCCGGATTGATTGTGGCGTTCTCAGGCAAATTGGCATAGATTCCCTTCACCGTCAGGTCAAACTGATGGTCATAATTAAGCGTTTTTCCTATGGGATCCTCTTCGCCGAACACTTTCCTTGCAAAGCGTTCACTCAAGAAAATGATATCCTTCTGCACCAAGTCCTTTTCGGGATTCCCGTTCAGGACTTCAACGCCCATAGTACGGAAGAACAGCGAATCGGCGGCAATTTTCCTATCATTAAGCCGCACGCTTCCATTGTAAAGGGGAGCAGATACCATAGACATGCTTAAACTTACCGCTGATTCCACCTCTTGAGGAAAGTTCTCCAGAATGGCCCCTGCCACGGGACCGTAATTCCACTCCTGAGGCTCAGACTTCTCTCCTTTCACCGAGAATATCGACCATACCTGATACAAGTTATCATAATCCTTGAAGCAAGTGTCAAAACTCTGTTCATATGCCACGCGGGAGAAAAGCAGAATACTCATCGTCAATCCCAATCCCAAAGAAATGACCTTGATGATATTCGAACCGCGTCCCCGCAGCAAAGTCTGAATTACATAATAGATTTGTTTCATTCCGTTTATCGTTTATTGGATATATTTTTTGCTTTCCATATTGCAGAAAGCGTGCCAGAGAATACACAAATCTGATTATCAGCGAATATCGTATTACAGAAGAAGACAAAGGTGTCTAATTTTTAGACACTCCCGTCTAAAAATTAGACAGAGGCCGAATCTCTGTTCAGCCTCATAGAACAAAAAAAAGGGAAATTAGAAAAGAATCCATAAGAATGAAAACTTTACCTTTGCCCACAGTTTTCTAAAGATAGAGTATAAACGTAAAATGAAGCACCTGCACATGAAATTCCCCAAACTCTTATATCCTTCATTCCTATGCCTGCTTATAGCCGGCTGCGACATGATAGATTATCACCCTTACGATGTACACATCAGCGGTGAAACCGATGTCAATGCCCACAACATTGCCCAAATAGAGCAGAACTGCCAGAACAAGACAACAATCCGGTTCGTAACAATGGGTGACTCCCAACGCTGGTATGACGAGACCGACGACTTTGTAAGCCACCTCAACAAGCGGGACGACATAGATTTCGTCATTCATGGCGGAGACGTCAGTGACTTCGGCGTAACAGACGAGTTCCTTTGGCAACGGGACATCATGAACAAACTCAAGATACCCTATGTGGTACTTCTCGGCAACCACGACTGCCTGGGCACGGGCGAAGAGACTTATCGCGCAATATTCGGAGACCCCAATTTCTCCTTCATTGCAGGACGGGTAAAGTTTGTCTGCCTGAATACCAACGCCATCGAATTCGACTACTCCCGCCCCATTCCCGACTTTGAATTTCTTGCCGCACAGATAAGCGACCGTGAAGAGGAATTCGATAAAACCGTCGTGTCCATGCATATACGCCCGTTCTGCAACGAGTTCAACAATAACGTGGCACATGTATTCCAGCGTTACATCAAGGAATTTCCCGGACTGCAGTTCTGTACATCCGCACACGAACACCATCGCTTCGAGAAAGACCTCTTTGAAGATGGGATAATGTATTACATGAGCGACTGCATGAAGAACCGCAATTACTATATATTCACCATAACCCCCGACGGATATGAACGCGAAGTGGCATATTATTAATCATCTGGCATGTGCCGTCGTCTTCTTGTCGGTATGCTCTTTTTCTGCTTTTTCACAAGATATTAGGGAGAACCGTTACGACCGCCGCGTACACCGCTACCGCAGGCATTGGGAGGCCCTGATTCCGACACACACAAAAATTCAGTTTGCCGGCAATATGGGGTTGCTGTCATTCGGTACCGGATGGGATTACGGCAAAAGAAACCAATGGGAAACAGACGTATTCTTCGGAGTATTGCCCAAATACGACTCCAAACGTACCAAGCTGACATTCACCGTCAAGCAGAACTACCTTCCCTGGAGCCTGCCAATCAAGCAAAGCCGTTTCTCTGTAGAACCGCTGGCTTGTGGCATGTATCTGAACACGGTGTTCGGCAATGAATTCTGGGTCAACGAACCGGAACGCTATCCTAAAGGGTACTATGGATTCTCCTCCAAGGTGCGCACCCATGTATTTTTAGGACAGCGCATCACTTACGACATCGACCCGCAACGACGGTTCACGGCCAAAGAAATCACTTTTTTCTATGAAATAAGTACATGTGACCTATATGTAGTCAGCGCCTTCACCAACAAGTATCTGAAATCCAAGGATTATCTGAGTTTGTCGTTTGGCGTCAAACTGCAACTGCTATAGGTTCTTTTTTCAGTACTGCCATGGATTCTTACTGAAATTGCTGCAAACTAATTTCTGTTTTACTTAAATCTATTCGTTCCACAATCGTTATATTATCGTCCGACAGTTGTTGAATTATCGTCCGACAGCTGTCGGACGATAATTCAACAACTGTCGGACGATTAATTCTTAGTAAGCAAAAATATAGAATAAAGCGGCATAAGGATTTGCTAAATGAGAAGGAGAATCTTAATACTTTGAAAACTGAGAGATTTGCCGAATATAATGCAGATAAATCATTAACTTTGCCCACAGAAAACAGAAATAGTTTATGGCAAAAAAAAACGGAAACATCCTGATTGTTGATGATAACCGAGGCGTACTTACCGCCTTGCAGCTTTTGTTGAAGCCATATTTTGAAGGGATAATCACACTTCCCTCTCCCGTAACCCTGCCCAGCGTATTGCGGGAAAAGTCATGGCAAGTGGTTCTTCTTGACATGAACTTCACCTCGGGCATCAATACCGGCAACGAGGGATTATACTGGCTCCATGAAATAAAAAAGCAATGTCCCGCCCTGCCCGTAGTGCTGTTTACCGCCTATGCCGACATAGACCTTGCCGTACGGGGAATCAAGGAAGGAGCCACAGACTTCGTCGTGAAACCCTGGAACAACCGGAAACTGGTGGAAACCTTGCTGAACGCCGTATCGGCTTCTGAAACAAAATCTCCGGCCAACAGCCCAAATGCCGGACGTACGGCAGAAAACAGCCACCCGCTTGCGGATACCCGCAACATGTATTGGGGAAACAGCCCCGCCATGCAACAGCTTCGTCTTTTGGTGGAAAAAGTGGCCTCTACCGATGCCAATATTCTTATTACAGGCGAGAACGGTACCGGTAAAGAGATGCTGGCACGCGAAATACACTCCCTCTCATCCCGCAACCGGCAGGACATGGTAAGTGTGGATATGGGTGCAGTCACCGAAAGCCTTTTCGAAAGCGAGCTGTTCGGCCACATGAAAGGCTCTTTCACCGATGCCCATGCCGACCGTGCCGGCAAGTTCGAAGCAGCCGCGCACAGCACCCTCTTTCTCGATGAAATAGGCAATCTCCCCTATCATCTGCAAGCCAAACTGCTGACTGCCATCCAACGCCGCAGCATTGTCCGGGTAGGCAGCAACACTCCCATTCCCGTAGATATACGGCTGATTTGCGCTACAAACTGCAACCTGCCCGAGATGGTGGCAAAAGGCGAATTCCGCGAGGATTTGCTGTACCGCATCAATACGATACACCTCGAGATACCCTCGTTGCGCGAGCGGCCCGAAGACATCATCCCCCTTGCAGAACTTTTCATCGCCCGCTTCTGCAAGCAATATGACAAACCCTTCGTCAAGCTGACGGATGGCGCCCGCGAGAAGCTTACGCTCCACCCCTGGTATGGCAATATCCGCGAACTGGAACATGCCATCGAAAAAGCCATTATCATCTGTGACAACGACACCCTTCCCGCAGAACTGTTCCAGCTGGCACGGCGAACCGGCACTCCCGAAGCTTCCGCATCCACGCTCGAAGAAATGGAAATGCAGATGATACGGAAAACGCTCGACAAATGCAGTGGAAATCTCTCTGCCGTTGCCGCACAGCTGGGCATCACCCGACAGACGCTGTACAACAAAATGAAGAAGTATGGCCTCTAATTATACATTCCGTGTTGCCGTCAGTCTGGCAGTAGCGCTCCTTGCAGGGGTGATGTGGACTGTCGACATATTTTGGGGCGCTCTCTGCACCGCGCTGCTTCCCATAGTCTTGTACTGGCAGCAGAAGTTATACCGCCATCACGTGCGGAAGGTACTTTTCATGCTCGACGCCATCGAAAACAACGATAACGCCATCCACTTCTCTGAAACGGAAAACACTGCCGACGCACGCCTCGTGAACCGTGCATTGAACCGGGTTGCCCATATACTCTATAATGTGAAAAGCGAAACAGCACAGCAAGAAAAATACTACGAACTCATTCTGGACTGCGTGAATACCGGTATCCTTGTGCTGAACGATAATGGTGCCGTATATCAGAAAAACAGCGAAGCCCTCCGCTTGCTGGGCCTCAATGTCTTTACCCACGTCAGCCAGCTGAATCGCATAGACCCGCGTCTTTCGTCCCTCCTTGACAATTGCCGGCCGGGAGACAAACTGCAAATGCCTTTCAACAACGAGCGAGGCACTGTAAATATGTCCGTCCGCGTCAGCGACATTACAGTCCGTAAAGAGCATCTGCGCATCCTCGCCTTGAACGACATCAACAACGAACTGGATGAAAAGGAAATAGATTCCTGGATCAGGCTCACCCGCGTACTGACACACGAAATAATGAACGCCGTCACTCCCATAACCTCCCTGAGCGATACACTGCTGGAACTGACCGAGGCACAAGCCTCCAAAGAAGAAATCAGAAACGGCCTGCAGACTATCAGCAGTACGGGCAAGGGCCTGCTCTCTTTTGTGGAATCATACCGGAAATTTACCCGTATTCCCACCCCCGAACCATCCTTGTTCTACGTAAAAAGCTTCATCGAGCGGATGGTCGAACTTGCCCGTCACCAGCACCCCAATGTCCAGGCCACCTTTCATACGGACATCGCACCAAATGACCTTATTCTATATGCCGACGAGAACCTGATATCACAAGTGGTCATCAATTTACTGAAAAATGCCATGCAAGCCATCGAATCGGATAAAAATACAGATAAAGAAGGACATATCAACATACATGCCTACTGCAATGAAGCAGAAAACATACTGATAGAAATTTCCAACAACGGACCTGCCATTCCCAATGACATTGCCGAACACATATTTATCCCCTTCTTTACGACCAAAGAGGGCGGAAGCGGTATTGGACTGAGTATTTCCCGGCAAATCATGAGGCTGTCCGGCGGAAATCTATCTTTATTACCAGGTAAAGAAACCACATTTATTTTAAAGTTCAATTGAACTATTTTAGATTTGTATTTGTTAAACACATTGCATATCTTTGTACTATTATACATTAAGAAAGAGCACATTGCAAACTATATAGCATAGAATTTATGATATTTACAGCAGGAAACATACTACTTATAGGTTCCATATTACTTTTCGTCAGCATCATTGTCGGCAAGACCGGATACCGTTTCGGGGTACCAGCGTTATTACTTTTTCTTGTCGTCGGCATGCTGTTCGGCAGTGACGGATTGGGGTTGCAGTTCCACAACGCCAAAGAAGCACAGTTCATCGGCATGGTTGCCCTCAGCATTATTTTGTTCTCCGGCGGTATGGACACCAAGTTTACGGAGATAAAACCCATATTGACTCACGGCATTGTTTTGTCAACTGTAGGAGTACTACTCACGGCCCTCTTTACCGGATTATTTATCTGGTGGCTGTCCGGCATGAGCTGGACCAACATCCACCTGCCGCTGATAACCTCCCTTTTGCTTGCATCCACCATGTCATCTACCGACTCAGCCTCTGTATTCGCCATTCTGCGTTCACAAAAAATAAACCTGAAACATAATCTGCGCCCCATGCTGGAGCTGGAAAGCGGTAGTAACGACCCGATGGCATATATGCTGACCATCGTGTTGATTCAATTCATCCAGTCCTCCGGAATGGGAGTTCCCCAGATATTAGGCTCTTTTGCCATACAGTTCATTGTCGGCGCTGCAACCGGTTATTTCCTCGGAAAGCTGGCCATCCTTATGCTAAACCGGCTGAATATAGACAACCAAGCACTCTATCCTATCCTATTGCTGTCTTTCATATTTTTCATCTTCTCCATCACCGACCTGCTGAAAGGCAACGGTTACCTGGCCGTGTATATTGCCGGAATGATAGTGGGCAATAACAAAATCATGCACCGGAAAGAGATTTATACTTTTATGGACGGACTGACCTGGCTTTTCCAAATCATCATGTTCCTCTGCCTCGGTCTGCTTGTCAACCCCCATGAAATGTTGGAAGTTGCAGTCGTGGCATTGCTCATCGGCATATTCATGATTGTTGTGGGACGTCCTCTCAGCGTTTTTCTCTGCCTGCTGCCCTTTGGCAAGAGAATCACCCTCAAGTCACGGCTGTTCGTATCGTGGGTAGGATTACGTGGCGCAGTACCCATTATCTTTGCCACCTATCCCGTGGTAGCCAATGTGCCCGGTGCCCATGTCATCTTCAACATTGTATTCTTTATAACCATCGTCTCGCTAGTCATCCAGGGTACCACAGTCTCCCGGGTGGCCCGGCTGCTAAACCTCTCTACCCCGCTGGAAAAAACCGGAAATGATTTCGGAGTCGAACTGCCCGAAGAAATTGACTCCAACCTGCACGATATGACCATTACACAAGAAATACTGGACCAGGCAGATACTCTAAAAGACATGAACTTGCCCAAAGGTACACTGGTGATGATTGTAAAACGCGGAAATGAGTACCTTATTCCGAACGGGACATTAAAGCTTCATGCCGGTGACAAGCTGCTTCTTATTTCGGAAAATGGCAAGGAATAAGAATTACGGATAGGTTTCTATCCGTCCTAAGACAAGAAAAAAGCGGAAACTATTTGCTTTGCATCACTATAAGACCTATCTTTGCGCAGTTTTAACTAAAGTGTGCAACAGCTGAATGGAACAAGAACAAGGGTTCATCGATTATATAGAACAAAGCATTATTAAAAACTGGGATCGCAATGCCCTGACAGACTACAAAGGAGTTACACTACAATACAAAGATGTGGCAAGAAAAATAGCCAAATTCCATATCGTATTGGAAAGTGCCGGTATACAGCCCGGAGACAAGATTGCCGTTTGTGGACGTAACAGTGCACATTGGGCAGTCGCTTTTCTGGCAACGGTTACCTATGGAGCCGTCATTGTTCCCATTCTGCATGAGTTCAAGGCTGACAATATCCACAACATCGTCAACCATTCCGAAGCCAAATTGCTATTTGTCGGCGACCGCGCATGGGAGAATCTAAATGAAGAGGCAATGCCCCAGTTGATGGGGATTGTACTGCTGACGGATTTCACTCCGGTGGTTTGCCGAAATGAACAACTGATGGAGGCTTTCGAACACCGCAACGTCCTCTATGGCGCACGCTTCCCCAAGAATTTCCGTCCCGAGCATATCAGCTACCGCAAAGAGGAGTCGCCCGAAGAACTGGCTGTCATCAACTACACTTCAGGGACTACGGGATATTCCAAAGGGGTCATGCTCCCTTATCGTAGCCTGGAGTCCAATGTAGCCTATTGCCATGAAATGCTTCCCGTACGTCCGGGAGACCATATCGTATCCATGTTACCTCTGGGACATGTCTTTGGCATGGTGTACGATTTCCTGTACGGTTTTTCCGCAGGTGCCCATCTGTACTTCCTTACCCGTATGCCGTCTCCCAAGATTATCGCACAGTCATTCTCCGAAATCAAGCCACGGGTCATTTCATGTGTACCGCTCATCGTAGAGAAGATTATCAAGAAGGACATTCTGCCCCGGATAGACAATAAAATAGGCAAGTTGCTGCTGCGGATGCCCATTGTCAACGATAGAATAAAGGCTGACATGCGCAAAAAGGCAATGGAGGCTTTTGGCAACAATTTCGATGAAATCATTATCGGAGGAGCACCGTTCAATGCGGATGTGGAACGTTTCCTGAAGCAGATAAGTTTCCCCTACACCATCGCATATGGCATGACGGAATGCGGTCCCATCATTTGCTCCAGCCGTTGGGAAACACTGAAACCGGCTTCCTGTGGCAAAGCAGCCACCCGCATGGAAGTGAAGATTGCCTCCCCCGATCCGCAGAACGTGGCAGGAGAAATAATCTGTAAAGGTGCCAATCTGATGCTGGGCTATTACAAGAATGCCGAAGCCACCTCCCAAATCATCGATATAAACGGCTGGCTGCACACTGGTGACCTTGCAACGATGGATGCCGAAGGATATGTCACCGTCCGCGGACGTAGCAAGAACATGCTACTCACAGCCAGCGGCCAGAATATCTACCCCGAAGAAATTGAAAGCAAGCTGAACAACATGCCATACGTATCCGAATCACTCATCCTATTGCAAAAAGACAAACTTGTGGCCCTTATCTATCCCGATTTCGACGATGCATTCGCCCACGGCTTGGAGCAATCGGACGTTGAGAAGATTATGGAGGACAACCGGAATGAATTGAATCTGCAATTACCGGCCTACAGCCAGATTACAAAAGTCAAGATACACTTCGAGGAGTTCGAGAAAACAGCCAAGAAGAGTATCAAGAGATTCATGTATCAAGAGGCAAAAGGATAAGGGGAATGGGGCAAACTGCTCTTTTAACGCTTTCTTTTTGTTAACAAGAATAGAAGCAAAGGAACGAATAGTCAATAAGTGTTATAAAACATACTTTTTTATTTGGATAATTTGCACATTCTCCCAATATCCGTATCTTTGCAATGTGTTTTTCATAGTATTAGATTTAAGGTTAACAAAGGTTGGAGTACAGCGGTACTCCTTTTTTTATGCCCGTAAATCAAATATTCCCGGAAAGCCTCTTCAGTCCCTTCAATACAGATTTATCTTTCACCTCCATGATGCTGATGGCATAGCCGCCACCGGAAGCAGCTTTCAGTTTCAAGACCGTTTTGGGAGAAACGATACCTTCACGGATAACATAAGCTTGCGGATTTGTCTTATAATCGGCATCTTTTGCATCGGCATAGACGGTTGCAATATACTGCTTGTCTGCATCCAGGAAGTCCAGTTTCAAAGTTGAAGCATGTCCGTGCTCACTGCTGGTGCAACCGATAAACCAATCATTCGTACCTTTTGCCTTACGGGCAACAGTGATGTAACGTCCCGGCTCAGCTTCCAGATAGCGGCTGTCGTCCCAATCCACAGCCACATCTTTGATGAACTGGAAAGCATCCATGAAACGCTCATAATTCTCAGGAAGGTCGGCAGCCATTTGTAGAGGGCTGTACATAGTGACATAGAGTGCCAGCTGACGTGCCAAAGTAGTGTTGGCATGAGTGTGGCTGTTCGGATTCAGTTTGTTGATGTCCATTTCAAAGATACCGGGCGTATAGTCCATCGGGCCGCCTTGCAGACGGGTAAACGGAAGTATCGTTGTGTGGAAGGGCTTGTTACCGGAAAAAGCCTCATACTCCGTGCCTCGGGCAGATTCATTGCCTATCAGATTGGGATAGGTACGGCATAAACCGGTCGGACGTACCGCTTCATGGGCATTGACCATTATCTTGTGTTTGGCAGCTTCGGTCACGGCGTATAGGTAATGGTTGTTCATCCATTGTCCATAGTGATGCTCGCCACGGGGAATCATATTGCCTACGTAGCCACTCTTTACCGAATTATATCCGTATTTGTTCATCAGCCGGTAGGCGGCCTCCATGTGCCGCTCATAGTTACGGACGGAAGCCGATGTTTCATGGTGCATCATCAGACGGACACCCTTGGAATGGGCATATTCATTCAGATACTTGATGTCAAAATCGGGATAAGGAGTCACGAAATCGAAAACATAATCCTTGGAATTACCGAACCAGTCTTCCCAACCCGTATTCCAACCCTCCACCAATACTTGGTCAAAACCGTGTTCGGCAGCAAAGTCTATGTACTTCTTCACATTAGCCGTGTTGGCCGGATGAATGCCGTTCGGTTTCATCTTGGAATAGTCCGTATCATCCAGTTTCACAGAAGGGAGGTCAAAAGTATATGCCCAGGGCTTTCCCCCTGCAATCATTTCCCACCATACGCCGACATATTTCACCGGCTTAATCCAGGAGGTATCATCATACTTGCAAGGCTCATTCAGATTGAGAATCAAATTGGAGGCCAGTATCTCGCGGGCATCATCACTGACCATGACCGTACGCCAGGGAGTATGGCAGGGAGACTGCATATATCCTTTATTTCCTTGGGCGTCCGGAGTCAGCCAGGATTCAAAAACGAGGTTCTTGTCATCCAGGTTGAGATGCATGCAGGAGTAGTCCACCAAAGCTGCCTCGTGCAGGTTAAGGTACACTCCATCAGCTGTTTTAAGCTGTATGGAAGTCTGGACACCCGTCGGCGAAAAGACAGTTTGTGACGCATTGTCGCTCACAGCTCCCTGCAGCAGTCCACGGATTTCAGAGAGCCTGGACTCCGTGTAATCATATTCCTGGGTATCATAATCTCCCGGAATCCACCAGGCAGTATGGTCGCCGGTCATGGCAAACCGGGAATGCTCTTCCTTTATCACAAAATAAACCAGATTCTTCTGTTGCGGAAACTCATAACGGAATCCCACGCCGTCATCATATACCCGAAAACGGATATTCATAAAACGAGTGGTAGACGGTTGTTCAAGTTCTACCAGCAATTCGTTGTAGTGGTTGCAGATATCTTTTGTTTCCCCCCACACCGGTTGCCAGGTTTCATCGAAAGTGGAAGTAGAAGTCCTTACTACTTTGAAACCATCCATCAGGCTGGTAGCTCCTTTAAGTTCCAGTCCCAACGTACTGAGATTGATGACAGGGGCCCCTTTATAATCCACCTGATAGGCTGGTCTCCCGTCTTTTGTCAGTTCAAAATCCAGCTTCACCATGCCCGAAGGGGATGAAATGCCTTCAGCATTCCCCGCTAGGGCAGAAAAAAGCAAAGCCGCGCTAAGTACAAATTTCTTCATAATAATGATATGTTTTTTGTGTTAATAGATAAACTCAATGATATGCTCCTTTCCATCATCCGGTAACCTCAGCAGGCAGGTCTCCTGCTTCTTGTCGGGACACCAGGCAGTTATCGTAAACTCTGTCTCCCGATTTTCTTCCAGCTTTCCGACATTCGTTTTCTTGATTTTCTGACCGTCCAGCAAAGCCGTTTTCGGCATCTGTTCCGTATAGATGCAGAACATCAGGTTTCGTTGGCCGGGTAAGCTATATTTCTCACCGGTCCGTGTACCTACTTTCAGCATATAGCCTTTGTCGGTAGTCTGGCAAGTAATAGGAGTGCGCATGAACTCTCCACGCAAATATCCTAAATCAGTTCCTGCATCTTCATAAAGCGAGAAGGTTGTTTCACTGCCCGCTGCAGCAGGAAATATCTCAAACGTAACCGGATAGACAAGTTTCTCGTCCGTATAGTTCATGACCGGCATTTGGGGTATGATGCTTCCTTGCTTTACAAACATAGGAATAGTATTGAGGGGAGCATCCACCGTCATCCATTGCTCACCGCTATATGCTGTGTGTTTGTTGTTGTAGTCAATCCAAGTTCCTTCAGGAAGATACACATTCTTGTTTCGCGCTCCTTTTTTTACTACCGGAGCAACCAGTAGCTCACTGCCAAACATAAACTGGGCATCCGTAGAGAACGTTTCCATATCTGCCGGATATTCCAGAAACATCGGTCGCATGAGGGGCAACCCCGTTTCGTGTGCTTCGCGGGCATACGTATAGATATAAGGCAAAAGGCGATATTTCAATTCGATGGCTGTCTTGGCATTCTTCTCGGACTCTTCGCCGAACAGCCACGGTTCCACAGCCACATTGCCCTCATGATGAATGCGGCTCAGGGGATTGAAAGCGCCCATCTGTATCCACCGCGTATAAAGTTCAGCCATCGCAGGATAATCCTCTATATCTCCGCAATAACCGGTAATATCACAAGTAGTAAAAGGAATAATTCCCAAACCGGCAGACAACAATACCGGAATCTGATTGGCCATCTGCCCCCAGCCCTGCGTCACGTCATCACCGTTTCCACAGTCACCAGTCCAGCCGAAGGTATAGCGTTGCAAGCCCGCAAAAGCGGCACGTGTCATCTGAAATACGCGACGGTCAGGATTCCGTTTTTCAAACTGCTCCTTCACCACCTTATCCCACGTAAGACCATAAACATTGTGAATCTCATCATGCATGCCCAAATGGTGTTTCATCACCAGCCGTTCCGTCTGCTCCTCATTGCTCCAGGCAGGCTCACCCATATCAGTCCAGAAACCGGCAATGCCATCATCAATGGGCTTCTGCTGATAAGTTCCCCACCAGTCTGCCACAGCAGGAAGGGTGAAGTCTACTACGCCACAATTACCGCCCCAGGGCCAGGGCATGTCATAACTCCTGCCGTCGGTGGAGTCCTTTACCAGATACCCTAACCTATCGGCTTCCTCCCATTGCCGCTTATTGGCTTGTGAAATGACCGGATCTTGCGAAACCACCACCTTGAAGCCCATATCCTTGAGGTCTGCAAGCATCTTTTTCGGATTCTCGTAGTTCCCTTTCCGCCACTCAAAATCCTGCAAATATTGTGTCCAGCCGATGTCTTGGTAAATAACATCACAAGGAATTCCACGCTTACGATAGCCTTCAGCTATTTCATAAGACAATTTCTCGCTCGTCAGCAGTCCCCGGCATTGTGCAAAGCCCAATGCCCATTTAGGAGGCATTATGGGTTTTCCCGTCAGGTCGACATATTGTTTCATGATTTCCTTATAATCCTTCCCGAAGATGAAATAATAAATCATCTCTCCCCCAGGAGCCTCGAAACTGTAGTAATCGCGGCTTTCCGTACCAAACTTAAATTCGGTTTTATACGTATTGTCCAGGAAAATACCATAACGATAACTGCTCATAAAGAACGGAATACTCTTGTAGAGCGGATCCTCAACGATGCTATAACAAGGCTTGTCGCTATTCCACATCTTGTAGGCTTCACCCCGACGATCCAGCTTGCCGGTCTTTTCTCCCAGGCCGAAGAAGTGTTCATCGCGACGAAGAATCTTGTATTCCAGTTTGCGTTGTCCGTCACTGATATGTCCTTTATCGGCATAATCACTGAACAGCAGTTTCTGATACTTGTCGAATATCTGTAAGTTAAACGGGGATTTGTTTACCCGAATGCGAAGCTTGGGAGTAAAAATCTCGTAACAAGCATTCTGCTCGTCCACATGAACAGTACCCACATCTTCCAAGTCCTCATTAACAACGGCAAAAGAAGGATTATTGCGCTGGAAACTTCCATCGGGAGAAAACCAGATACGCACCGTAGACTGGCTGCACAGGCGCAATTGTATGGCAGAACTGTCATTCAAATGAAAGGTCACACTCCGCTCGTTGCTGGTATAGGACGTACAGTCTCCAGTACGGCTCTGCGCATATGCATATACCGTAAATGCACAGAGCGTGAAAAATGAAAGTATATATTTCTTCATTACCATAATCTGTTTGTTCCTTAATAAAATATTTTACTCCATCACAAGCATTGTCCAGTACTTCAGCAAGGGCAAGGTAAAGGTAACCGTACCGTCTTTCTGTTCAAACACCAGTTCCTGCGAAGCACCGGCATGGAAATCGGGCGATGCAACCCATATCTTGTTCACTTTGCCGGAAACATTCATCTTCAGCGGCACGTCATATACCAAGCGCGGTTCAGGCATTGTCCCATTCAAATCCCTCCAACTCAAATTATCTGCATTGAGGAAGTTAAGCAAATGAATGACTTGCCTGCCATTTACATTTTTGGCATAAACAGTGATGGCAGACTTCTGCGGTGGCCACACATTCAGAGAAAGATTCTGTGTGGCATCCGTACAAGTCAAAGAAACAGCTATCTCCGCCTCCGTATCCTTGTCACGAAGTAGATTCTGATAAGCTGTCATAAAGTCATAATAACGAATCATGGCTGTTTTCAGTACATCGTTCATTTGCAAAGCCGTGCTTGGAAAGTACTCGCGGCATAGCATGTGGTCGCCCAATTCCAAATGTGAACCACCCAATGCAAACATCACGGCATCCGTCAGCAGCACACCCGGTGTATTGAACTCACCGGTACTGCTACCTGCCTTGTCATAGTTCATGTATGCGGCAAACACCGTTTTCAAGGTATGGTTGCCATACTGGTCGTTCGCTTTGATAATGGTGTGCAAATCCTTGAAGCCTGCCTCATCGCCCCATACTTCATTATAAAGGAAATCCACTTTACCCGTACCAGCTATCTGGGAAGCTCCATAGCTGGAGACGGCATTCATCACCAAACGCTTGTCCGGATGCTTCTGTTTCATGGCTTCGATGAACGAGGCATATCCCTTAGGCAGATTTACCTTATTGCCATCATAGTCATAGCGGTCACCCCGGTTTCCCAGTTGGTCTATCTGATAACCGTCAAAGTCCAGATTGGCATAAACATCATCGTTTTTCTGGGCAATATATGCCTGCCATTCCGTATTGGTGGGATTGAGCAGGAAGATATTACTTTTCCAACTGGAGGGCAAGTCATGCGAATCCTTATCCATACGTCCCGTGTTCTTGAATATGTACCATTCTTCCTTTACTCCGTCGGAAACGGCATCGTCCAAAGCTCCGAAACATAGATTGTAAAACATGGACTTCATGCCCAGGCTGTGTTGTGTAGAGATATACTTCTTCACTACCTCGGTATAGACCTCCCGGTTGGCAATGTCCTTATAGACCTCGTCCAGATGCTCACGCGTACCACCTAACGGCCAGTGATGCTTGTTGTGCCAATCCTGAAACTGTACCCCGTTAATGTGGCAACGGTTCAGGAAAGCCATCTCCTTCTCTATCACTCCATCCACCTTTTTCGAAGCATCAAAAGTGGCAACGAAACCATAACGTGGAAAACGTGTCCAGTCACTGGATACATCTACGGCAATAGTACCAAGAATAACCTCTGTTCCATTCTCTTTTGTACGGTATACATCCACCAGATAACCGGTATAATCGGTTGCCGGAGCAGTCCAAGTCCAAGTAGTACCGACAGCAGCCTGCTCCGATACAACCTTGTCCATTGTCCGGTAGCGGATTTTAGCTCCGGCAGGAAGGGCGTCAGCTGTAAAAGAAACACTCTCGCCCGGCCGGTAACATGCCTTGTCAGTAGTGAGATTGACCGTCAAGTCCGAGGTGACTGGGGTTACTTCCGTAACCCCTCCACTCTCTCCGCCTCCACCGGTACCGCTACCGGTATCATCACTCTCCTTGCTGCATGCAACCAGCAGCAAGGCTACCATTGTTGTATAAACTATCTTCTTCATCTATTGTAGATACTTATTGTTTCACGATTGAAATTGTCTCTTCCAGCTGATTCAAAGTAATCAGATAGGAACCTGCTGTCGTAATCTTCCACTTCTGGTCGATGCCGCCTACCATCACGTCCAGATATTGCGCTTTGAACGCTTCGTCTGATTTATCAAGGAAAAGCATCGGTTCTGTTTCTCCTGCAGGCTGTTTGTCTGCTACAGCCGGCATGAACCAGGCTCCATTCCAATCTTCCTGCTTATCACAAGTAAATTTCAACTCACCGGCATTCAGCGTACCTTTCCAAGTAAACACATACGGATTATCCGTTGTCTGCATCGGCGTAGCATCACCAATCGTCCAACCGGCCGGAGTAGCATCACCTACCATATAAATCATCTCATATGGAGTAAATTCGCTCATCATCATGCGTTCCTTACCACTACGGATATCCATGCAAATCTTGTAGGCCTTGCCGCATTCCCCGTCTTTCAGCACCCATTTATTGTCCGGGTCGAACCCTTTCACAAACACCACTTCTGTATCGGTATAAGCAGCATCGGCGTTCTTGGCCTTATACATGTTCTCCCAACTTCCATCGGAGGTTCCGAACTTGAATTCCCCTCCTTTGCCCACTTCGAAGAACTTGCCGAAGCGGAACAAGTATGGGTCGAGCACATCTTGTTTCATCTTCACGAATCCCCAATCCGTAGCGTTACCCACAAAATAAAGCTGGTCGTAGGCAGGTGCCAACGTCTCTGTCTGGGTCAATGTAAGAACACCGGTAAACAGATTGACCTCAACGATGTAATTATGATCTTCTTCGACAATAAAAGGTATGTCCGGCTGGTCATCACTGCTACGAAGCATCAGCAAGCCGTCTGTTCCCTTGTTGTAAGAGGGCAGGAATGAGCCTAAGGTCGTGATGAACTTAAATTCACCCGCAACAAGTCGGCCCGTCCATGTAAAGATACCATTGTCCTTGCGGATCATTTCTGTCGCATCATCGGCACTCCATCCGCCCGGAGTGGCACTACCTATAAGATAAAGGGTGGATGTAAGCGGTTTATAAGCAGTAACGCTGAAAGCAGTGATAGATACCTGCTTTTCGTCCCGTTCCGTTACAACAGCTGTCAACCGCGCCTCCAGCGAAATGTTCTCCCCGGCAGTTGCCCCAAAATGGTTGCGCAGGATGTCATTCAATTCCTCCACGCTCTTTTTCCATGAGTATTCTTGTACGGCATTCTCCACAGCCACATAAGAGTTTGCAAAATTACTGCCGGCCTTTGCCAGTTCCAACGTATAGGATATTTTATTGCCCGTCCCATAATTGGTTCCCGTAGTCCAGGAAAGCTCCAGGGCATCATCGGCATGTGCCTGCTCATTCAAAACAACTTCCGTCTTGCTGGCCGTCAGTACAAGTTCATTCTGTCCTTTATCCAATTCCATGTAATCATCATCTACACAAGCAGATAAGGCTGCACAGCCCAGTAAGGCAAATACAAGGTGTGAAATATATTTCTTCATATTCTTCTGATTAAATTAATTAATAACCCGGGTTCTGCACCATTAAGGTATTAGCATCCATCTCCGTCTGCGGAATAGGGAACAGCAAGCGGTTCTTGTTCACGTTGCTCTTTCCAATGGAATGCAGGAATTTAATGGCATACTCTCCATTGTTGACACGAATCATGTCGAACCAGCGATGCCCTTCGAAAGCTAGTTCCATGCGGCGCTCATGGATAATCTTTTCACGCATGGTTTCCTGTGACAAGCCCGAAACCTCCGGCAGTCCGGCACGCTTACGTACAATATTCAAAGGAGCGGCAGCCTGATCGGGATGCCCCATTTCATTCAAAGCTTCGGCTTTCTTCAACAGAACATCCGCGTAGCGATAAACCACGAAGTTCGCAGGATTGGTGTTATACTCCGGAGAAACCGTTTTCGACACTAGGAACTTGCGTACATTGTATCCCGTATTGGAATAAGAGCTTTTGTAAGCCTTACCGTCAAAGTCCGGACATCCGGCATAAAGCACGGTCAAATCCTTACGTTTGTCACCGCTCTCATATTGCCCCACAAATTCTTCTGTAGGCTGGTTCCAGCCATAACTTCCGGCAACAAAATCCGAATTACGGGGCCCCATGAAAGTGGAAAGCCAGGAAGACTGCGGGTTGTTCCCCCAGAAATCATATTCCGTATTGCCCGAATACTGGACCTCGAACAAAGATTCCGGCCCGTTATTGACCAATGCATCGAAATTGTCCTCATACTTGCAGGAAGAAAGGTCATACCCCAGGTTCGTTATCTCATCACACAAGTCAACAACCTCCTGATAATATTCCGTATGATTAGGGGCCAGCGTCAGATAAATATCTGCCAACATGACCAAAGCTGCATCCTTGCAAGCACGTCCCACATTTTCGTCGTCGTAAGAAGACTTGGCAGGAAGCAGGTCAACCGCATTCTTACAATCGGAAATTATCTGGGCATAAGTCTCTTCGACTGTAGCGCGTGCAATGTCTGTCGGTTCTTCCGGATTATAAGGAGCTAAACGCAAAGGAACACCACCGTACAGACGTACCAGCACATAGTAATAATGTGCACGGAGGAAATAAGCCTCTCCCAGACAACGGTTCTTAATTCTTTCTGACACGGCTTCAGCCTCCAAAAGACTATTCAACACAATGTTGCATTGTCCTATCCCCACCCAGGGAGAACGCCACATGTACAATGCCATGCCATTGTCGCTCTGCGTTATGAAGTTAGAAGCTTGTATCGTTTCAAGGCCGTCGGTACCGCCACCGGCACCAACCAAGCTATTGCCTGCCACAATATCCAATGTCCAGATACGCTGGTTGTACATATTGGAAGACTGAAGGGTGCGATAGCAGGCATTGGTCAGAGCAATGGCCACATCATCGGTCACCGTCGTTTCCGGGTCAACCGTATTTTTAGGAGACTTGTCCAGGAAGTCGCTGCAGGAAGCCAGCAGCAATACCGCCAGCATATATAGTAAATTTGTTATCTTTTTCATATCCGAGTCAATCATTAAAAGTTAAAGTTTAATCCTACACTGAACGTACGGGAGATGGGGTAACGATTCTGATCTATTCCGTTAATACCCACTTCGGGGTCGAAACCGGAATATCCGGTGATGGTAGCCACATTCTCACAAGAGAGTGAAAGGCGTGCATTCTCAATCCGGGCTTTCTGCAACCACTGCTTCGGGAAAGTATATGAGAGTGTGATATTCTTCAAGCGCAGATAAGAACCATTCTCCACAAAGCGATCTGATACGCGTGTATTCTGATTGGGGTCGCCGAACACGGCACGCGGCATCGAATTACTGGTCCCCTCTCCTTGCCAACGCTCCAGTACGTCGATAGTCTGGTTATAGGCAGCTGCCATACCGGTATTGTCGATATTGTTGGCATTGTATATCTTATTTCCGGCTATACCTTGCAGGAAAACAGAAAGTTCGAAACCCTTATAGGAAAGGCTGTTGTTCATGGAGAACAGCCAACTTGGGTTCGGGTTACCGATGACGGTACGGTCACTATCATTGATGACACCATCGTTGTTCAAATCCCTGAAACGGATATCACCCGGCTCAGCTCCCGGCTGCACGGCATGTGTATTCACTTCAGACTGGTTCTGGAAGATTCCGTCCGTAACATAGCCGTAGAAGACATTAATGGGATAGTCCTTTGCTAGCATCGTTACATAGGAGTTATTGATTTGGTTAATGTAATAAGGAACGTCGCTGTTCAAATCCTTAATTTTGTTCTTGTTGTAAGTGGCGGTCAGGTTCGTTTCCCATCCCAGTTCACCGGTAAGATTGATGGTATGCAGACTCATTTCAATACCTTGATTACGTACTTTTCCGGCATTGGTATACGTGGTTGTAGTATCTTCAAATCCCGATGTGATGGGGATAGACGCCTTTACCAGCATGTCTCTCGTCTCCTTCAGATAAGCATCGAACGAGAACATAACGCGTGAATTGAACAGTGAGGCATCAAAACCGATGTTGGTTTGTGCCACCTCTTCCCAATGGATATACGGGTTAGCGAGGGTAGAAGAAACCAGCGCTGTCTGATTGCCGCTCGAAATGCCGAAAGGATATACACTAGTATTGTAGGATGCCAGATAGCTGTAGTTTCCAACACTTGCCTGGCTACCGGTCACACCGTATCCCGCACGCACTTTCAGGTCATTGATATAGTCGTTTTTTGGAAACCACTTTTCCTGAGAGGTACGCCATGCCACAGATACGGAAGGGAAAGTACCCCAGCGATGTTTCTTACCGAAACGGCTGGAACCGTCACGACGAATGGTTGCAGTCAGCAAATAGCGGTCTTCGTAAGAGTAGTTGACACGTGCCATGTAAGAGAGCAATGCCCACTCTGTCTCGTTTCCACCGATGGCATACATTTCCTCGCCATTATCCATTTCGTGCACATTGTCGAACATAAACACATTCTTCTGCGCATTCAAGTAGTCGTGGGTGTTCCATTGGGCAGACATACCGGCCATCAATCCCACACGATGTTTTTCTGCAAAAGTATGGTCGAATAGGAAATAGTTGTCCCACAAATAAGTGAACGACTTGTTATCGCTCTTATAACGTGAAGTCTCCTCTGTGGGAGTGGGTTTCCAGTTATACTTGGGGGTAAAGTTGTCTATGAACCAGAATTTGGCATCATAGCCGAAAGTACTTTTAAACTTAAGCCATTTGGTAAAAGTAAGTTCTGCCGTCAAGTTGGCCAGGAAGTTATATCCATCAGTCTGACTCTTGTTCAGTTCCGTCGGTCCAATGGGGTTGCGCGTGCTGCCATACCATTCCGAGTTACCATCAGGGCCACTCCAACTGCCATCTTCATTCTTCACCGGATAAATGGGGAGCGCTTTCAGCGCATCACCTATATTATAGCTGCCCGACTTCTTCGTATCGGCACTGAACGTAATGTTATTGGAGAACTTCAACCATTTCAAGACTTGCGCATCGCTGTTGGACTGGAATGTGAAGCGACGGTAATTCACACTCTTCACGATACCGGACTGATCCAGAAAACCACCGGACACATAATAATGGGATTTCTCGTTACCGCCGGAATAACTTACCGTATAGTTCTGCATCACACCCGTACGGAGCAATTCATCCATCCAGTCGGTACCTGCACCCAATTCAGAAGGATTGGCCCATTCCGGATTAGGATTGCGTCCACTGTTCACCATCATGTCATTACTCAACTCGGCATACTGCGCCGCGTTCAATAAAGAAGGTACGTTCGTAGCATTCTGGAAAGAGTAATTGGCAGATACAGCAAGTTTTCCTTTTCCTTCCGTACCGCGTTTGGTGGTAATCATCACAACTCCATTAGCTCCCCGGGAACCGTAGATGGCTGTGGCCGAAGCATCCTTCAATACATCCAAACGTTCCACATCGGCCATATTCAAGGAAGACAAGCCCAAGTCGGTAGGCACTCCGTCAATCACGACCAGCGGGTCGCAGTTGTTGATAGAACCCAAACCACGAATCTTGATGGATACATTGTCTCCCGGTTTACCGGCATCTACAATCTGCACACCTGAGATTTTTCCCTGGATGGCTTGTCCCAAATTGGATACGGGGGAATCCTTGATATCCTTGTTGCCAATGGAGGACACTGCTCCTGTAAGGTCGCTTTTCTTCATGGTGCCATACCCTATCACCACCACTTCATCCAGCATTTCGGCATCTTCAGACAAAACTACCTGAAGCTGTTTCTGTCCCTTCACCTGCACCTCTTGAGTCTTATAGCCTACAAATGAAACGACAAGAGTACCGTTCGGAGACATGTTCAAAGAGAAATCACCGTCAATACCGGTTATTGTCCCATTTGTGGTTCCTTTTTCCATTACACTGGCGCCAATAACCGTTTCACCGGTCTGGTCTTTCACTACACCTTGTACTGTAATTTGCTGTGCGAACATGCACATCGGAAGTAACATCCCTATCAGACAAACCATCATCCGTAGCCTGCTGATTGGCATTTTGTACTTTTGCATAATATAAGAATTTAAAGTTAATAATAAAAACATAAATCACATGTGTCACTCTTTCCGAAGAGGAACAATGCAAATGTATCAGATAAGAGAAGCCAATAGTGGAGGAAAGAGTAAAAAAGTAGTGGATTACAGCATTAAAACAGGTTTAAAGTTCTATTTATCAATGATATATAAAACCATTATACAACTAAAAAAGTAGTGAAAATATAAGCGTAAAAGAGACACTTTCAGGCTTCAAAATCCCTATTTTCAGTTCTTCGACTTGCCAATTTTCATCACTTCCTGTTCCAATAAGTCGCGGTCACCGGCAGCCTTGTTGCGAACCTTCGTACGATAGTTATAAATGGTGGTAACAGAATATCGAAGGAACTGGGCTATCTTCACGCTGTCAGTAATACCCAAACGTATCAATGCAAAGATACGCAACTCTGTATTCATCCGTTCGCCATTTTTCAGGGATATTTGCTCATTATCGGCAAGCAGGGCATTGAAGTCTTCTACAAAAGTAGGAAACAGCTGCAGGAAAGTATTGTCAAAGTTGGTATAGAATTCCTTCAATTCTCCTTCTATGAATTTGGAAGACTTGATGTTCTTGTAAAGCTCTTCCACATTTCCGGTAGCGGCAATCTTTCCCAGCGACCGGCGGTAATTGTCCATCTTTTCCAAATAGACCGAGCACTGATCCATATATCGGCCGATATACTCCTCCTTCAGATAAGAGTTCTCAGCAATGCTATGGTTCGCCTCCTTGAGCTGTGCATTGGAGAGATGAAGCTCATTGTTCAGCTCCTTCAGCCGTTTGTTGGCATCAATCACTTCTCTGCGGGCAGCAGCCACTTTCTTCATCTGCTTGTACACATAGAATATGGCAAGCAACAGAAAAAGTGAAAGCAGGCTGATAGATACCAGTGCCCATTTCATCTGCTCTTGCTGCTTCTCTGTCTTTTGCTGGTAAGCATCATTAATGATAGGAAAGATTTCCAGAATCTCCAGCTTGCGCAATCGGGCATTGCAGGCGGCTGCGTCTTCCATACATATCTTCACATAAGAATAGGCACGCTCGATATCCCCTTCCTGGTAAAGCAGTACCGCGAGCTTGCGCAAAGAGACATATTCACGGACAGCGGTTTTCATATCCGCTATAGCAGAAACAATCAGGTATTCCTTTTCCTTCTCCTTGTCACCTTTCAGACGGTAAGACTCTGATAAAGTATAGGCACAAATCGCAACGTCGTGTTCATAGTCCTTCTGCTGTGCCAGATAATCTGTCAGCAAACGGATGGCCTTGTCACATTCATTGCGTACATTATACTGGTCGGACTGAATCAAGGTATGTATCAGAAGATTATCTTTATTGACCAGCAACAACGAATCACGATATCTGTCCGTAAGCTCCGCATAAAGCTTCTTTTCATATTCCGTCACAGCATAATCGGCCATAAGGCCATAGACCGTACGATAGATATGGTAATAATATGGACGGATAGCCTCCGATAACCGATTTGCATGAATATTCTGCATTAAATCCATAACCTCCTTATACATACCGGTCATTCCCAAAACATCTGCTTTATTCATGCGGGCATTGTCTATGTATTCCGGGTTTCCAAGACGTATGGCTATCCGTTCCCTCTCCTCGGCCACGTACAATGCAGAATCCGTATTGAACGAACGGTACTCATCCAGCAATGTGCCAAGAATGGCAAAACGTTCTTCAGCCGGTATCTGCCGATACAACTGTCTTTTCAGCTCCACCAGCTTCAGCTCTTTCTGCTCCATATATATGGGACGCTCCTTTATCACCCGGTCCAGTTTCAGCAGCAAAGAATCCGCCCGGCTGCTGTTTGCAGCATAAAGGCGGCACATACAGATGGTACAAAGACACAAGAATATGATTATATTTTTCATACGGCTTTCTGATTAGTCAAAGGCAATACTTTTTGAGAATCCTCATGCAAAAGTAATTAAAATACCATAAAATCCTATTCTACTATCATTAAAAGCTCGAAAGCAGAGTGATAAAAGGGCATACTGCAAGCAAAAGATTTAAAATATTGAATTACCTTTACGGAGAATTCAAAGATAGACCATATCATAATATCATCCGATTATCATGGATATACACACATTCATTGCCAATTATCAGGAAGCTTTCGGCCAACGTGCCGAACTCCCCATCGCCTTTTGGTATTCAGACCGAATGGAGGTATCTACAGAGAAAGTAACCGGTTGTCTCTTCAAATGTATGAAACAAGTCAGAGACGGTAGAACCGTCAGTCTCAGCAACGAAACAATCGCCTGCGGAGGAGGTAAGTTCTATACCGGATTTACAGAAATGCCCGAGCACGTCCCGGGTTTCGTCTCCTTGAAAGAGAAATACAAGAAGACTCCCGAAATGGTGGTAGATTTTATCAATGAGCTACAGATTCCCAAAGCGGACAAAGCCTATCTGCATTTTGCCCGCATAGACAAGATGCCTTCCTTCGACGAAGTAGAAGGCGTGCTGTTCCTGCCCACGCCCGATATACTATCCGGGCTGGCGACATGGGCTTCTTTTGACAACAATGCATTAGATACCGTGGCAGCTCCATTCGGCTCCGGCTGTTGCTCCGTCATTACCCAAGCCATCATTGAAAACCGGAAACAAGGGAAACGTACTTTCCTGGGATTCTTCGACCCCTCCGTCCGCCCATACTTCGAAGCTGATTTATTAAGCCTCACTATCCCCATGTCGCGGTTCAAGGAGATGTATCACACCATGCGTGAAAGCTGTCTGTTCGATACACATGCCTGGGGAAAAATCAAGGAAAGGATACAGCTTTCCCAATCAGGAGACGTGCATATTCTCCCCTCTCCCATTTCCTTCCCCCTCCTTCCGGACATTTATCTGCAAGAAATCAGAATAGAAGATGCCGCAGCCATCTACTATGCCATCGATATACACCGGGATTACTTAAGAACATGGCTGCCATTCGTGGATAATATGCGTACGATAGCTGATGAAGAAGCTTTTTTACGCCAGGCACTATCCGCTCCTGCCGAACGGTATGAACCTATATTCGGCATTTGGAACCAACAACATGAAATCTGCGGACTGATAGGTTTCCATTTCTCCGATTTCGACAACCACCGTACAGAACTCGGCTATTGGCTACTGCCGGAATACCAGCACCGGGGCATCATTACTGAAAGTGTCCGCAAGTTGTGCCTGTGGGCCGTACAAGAAAAAAAGATGAAACGGATACAAATTCGCTGTGCCGTGGATAACGCAGCCAGTAATGCTGTACCGGTTCGCCTCGGTTTCATCCATGAGGGAACAGAACGTTGCGGAGAACTGCTGGCTTCCGGAGAATATACAGATATACATATATACAGCATCTTGAAAGAAGAAGTGCTAGCCCATCTCAAACGATAATATATATATCAACGACTATTGAAATTATACATGGAACAACAACCTCATCTCAATGACCACAACAAGCAGGAGTACCCTCCCATGCACACAACGGAGCATATCATCAACCAAACCATGATAAGGTTATTCGGTTGCGGCCGCTCCATATCAGCACACATCGAACGGAAGAAGAGCAAGCTGGACTATCGTCTTGCCGACTGCCCTGCCGAAGAAGAAGTAAAGAAGCTGGAAGAAGCCGTAAACGAGGTTATCGCCCGGCATCTGCCCGTCACAACAGAATTCATCACGCAAGAGGAAGCACAAGGACGTTTCGACC
This sequence comes from Bacteroides muris (ex Fokt et al. 2023), assembly GCF_024704895.1. Lineage (NCBI taxonomy): Bacteria > Pseudomonadati > Bacteroidota > Bacteroidia > Bacteroidales > Bacteroidaceae > Bacteroides > Bacteroides muris (ex Fokt et al. 2023). The sequence goes on from NZ_JAMZEE010000022.1 coordinate 41,242, forward strand.
TGAAGCGCCTGCCCGACAGTGCCTCCGAAACGGTACGTGTCGTGAAGGTAGGCGATTACGACGAATGTCTCTGCATCGGAGCACATGTAGAAAATACATCGGAACTCGGAACTTTCAAAATCATCAGCCACGATTGGGACGAAGAAGCAAAGCGCTGGAGAATGCGTTTTAAACTAGTCTGAAAAGAAAATCTCCCGCTGCACAAAACAATGCAACGGGAGATTTCATATCCATAGACAAATGTGGAACTATTTCTTTTTCCCTTTCAGGAAACGGTCTGTCAGCCACCTGCGCACCGGTTCGTCGTACAGTTTCAAACAAGCATAAGCAAGGACAACGGCTCCAACGAAAGTCAGTATCATATAAGGAATACCTTCCACCATTGTGGCGTTATTATTGCATACCCAAGCCGTATAAGTATATACCAGCGGATAATGGGTGATATAAATCGGATAGGAAATATCTCCCAGGAACTTGCATACGGCAGTAGAGCGCTTACCGGTCACCTTGCCGCCCGCTCCCATTGAAACAATAACCGGAAAGATGCAGATAATGCAGAAAGCCTCGTAAAGCCCGTTCATCCAGTAGCCGTCCTCACCTCCGATACGGGGAATGGAAAGAACCACCACAATCAGCAGGCTACACCACCAGAAAGCACGCTTTTCAAGCCGTATCAGCCAGCCGAGGCGTGACAGAAGTAATCCGCCGAAGAACGGATACATCAGCCGGACCATCCCCACATACTGCTGTTCCCAGTTCAAAGCCCAACCACCCACAATATCGCCGGCAGGAGCAGTCAGGCAACGGTATATCGTGAAACAACCTGCCACAAACACCAGCACCGATAAGGCCACCTTATTGAACTTGCGCACAAACAGCGCATACAGAATATTACCGATATATTCATAATAGAGCGACCATGCCGGGCCATTCAACGGGTGCATCTCCGTCCAGCCGCGAATGTCGAACTTCAACGGAAGGGGGAGCAATGTGCAGCCCAGCAACATCACCAGCAGCATTGTTCCGATGGACGTATTCTCGATAGGCGGAAAACAAGGCGATTCCTGCAAATAGAAAAAGGCAGCTCCCACAATACTCCCCATAATCACCATAGGATGCAGGCGGATGATACGGCGTTTGAAGAAAGTGCCCACGGTCATCCGGTTCCAACGGTCATCATAAGCATAACCGATAACAAAACCGGAAAGCATGAAGAAGAAATCTACGGCCAGATAACCATGATTGATGATTTGAGCAAGATGGCTGCCTCCTGCATGTGCTTCAAAAAGATGGAAGATAATAACCATGACAGCTGCCACGCCACGAAGTCCGTCAAGAATCTCATAATGCGGTTTCGAGGCAAGATAAGTAGTCCGTGTATTCATTTTGATGTAAGATGTTTATTATTTACGCACAAAGATAGGAGTTTTTTCCAATAATAAAACTGATAAATATCAGATAAGCTCCATCAATAAATTGACAAGAACGGCTATCCGGTACGGGAGCCTGATGGTCGGTCGCAAGAGTCGGCTTCCAATGCCAGCATCCCCTGTTTGGCTGCCAATCCACCGGCATAGCCTATCAGCCTATGATTGCTGCCCACCACCCGATGGCAGGGGATGAATATCGAAAGGGCATTCGCCCCATTGGCAGCCGCCACCGCGCGCACGGCTTTCGGATGGCCCAGCTTTCGTGAAAGTTCGCCGTAGGACACTGTTTTTCCGTAAGGGATGTTCTGCAACTCCTGCCACACCGTCCGCTGGAATTCTGTTCCGACAGCAAGCAGTGGAACATCGAATATGGTCCGCTTACGGGCAAAATACTCATCCAACTGGATGATTGCCCGCGAAATAACTTCCGAAGTGCCTTCCTCATAATCGGCATGCAGTGCCTGCCGTATGCGCTTATCAATGGTCATTCTACGTTTCTCGTTCAGCATCCAGTCGCATAGGCAGAGTTTATCGCCGGAAGCGCCGAGGAGCAGGTCGCCATAAGGAGATTGATAGTATTGGATTAAAATTGTTTCCATCGAACTAATATTAAAAACACAATTGGGTATTAAAATAAATCAGAATGTGTTCCTGTATTGAGCAGAAGCAATGTTAATTCCTTATCATCCTGCTCCCATATCAATAACCCATCCGGCTTGACATGGCACTCCCCCCGCATCGCGCAAATTGCCCGGGCAGAAGATGAGGTTTGTATTCTGAAGGTAAGCTTCCCGTTTCTTGTAGAATTTCAATAACCTTCTGCAACAACAAGAGATTCAGCCCCCGCTTCTGGCATCTCATTTGTAGTCCGCCCACGACTTAATGGCCAAGTCATCCGGCGTCATCGTGCAGAATGCATTGATGAACGCACTTGCCAGACGGGCATTCGTTATCAGCGGAATATTAAGGTCGATGGCGGCGCGGCGTATCTTGTAGCCGTTATCCAGCTCGCCTGCGGTGAGGTTCTTCGGGATATTGACCACCATGTCTATTTCCTTGCGGTGCAACATGTCGAGTGCCTGCGGCTGTCGTTCGGGTTCGCTGGGCCAGTAGACGCGTGTATTCTCCACGCCATTCTCCGTAAGGAAGTTGCTGGAACCACCTGTGGCAAATATCTTATACCCCTTCTTCTGAAGCATACGCGCGGCAGAAAGCATGTCCACCTTCTGCTTCGGAGTACCGGTAGAAAGCAGGATATTCTTCTCGGGAATGCGGTAGCCCACGGAGAGCATCGCCTTGAGAATGGCGCAGGAAGTATCGCTGCCGATGCAACCCACCTCTCCCGTGCTTGCCATATCCACACCCAGCACCGGGTCTGCCTTCTGCAGACGGTTGAAGGAGAACTGGCTCGCCTTGATGCCTACATAGTCCAGGTCGAACAGATTCTTGTCCGGCTTCTGCACGGGGAGGCCAAGCATCACTTTCGTAGCCAGCTCAATAAGGTTTATCTTTAGCACCTTGCTGACAAACGGGAACGAACGGCTGGCACGGAGGTTACACTCAATCACCTTGATATCGTTTTCGCGTGCCAGATACTGGATATTGAACGGACCGGAGATATTCAGCTCACGGGCTATCTCGCGGCTGATGCGCTTGATGCGGCGAACCGTCTCGACATACAACTTCTGCGGCGGGAACTGGATGGTAGCGTCGCCGGAATGTACCCCGGCAAACTCGATATGCTCACTGATGGCGTACGCAATAATCTCACCGTCCTGCGCCACAGCATCCATCTCCACCTCCTTGGCATGCTCAATGAACTGGCTTACCACTACGGGGTGTTTCTTGCTGACATTCGCTGCCAGCTTCAGGAAACGTTCCAGTTCCTCCCGGTTGGAGCAGACGTTCATCGCGGCACCGGACAATACATAGGAAGGCCGAACCAATACCGGGAAGCCCACTTTATCCACAAAGGCGTTGATATCCTCCAGAGAGGTCAGCGCCCGCCATTCGGGCTGGTCCACACCGATGCGGTCGAGCATGGCGGAGAACTTGTCACGGTCTTCGGCATTGTCGATGCTCTTGGCGCTTGTACCGAGGATAGGTACCTTCTGCGCATCGAGGCGCAAGGCTAGGTTGTTAGGAATCTGGCCGCCGGTAGAAACAATCACTCCGTGGGGATTCTCCAGTTCGAGAATATCCATCACGCGCTCGAAGGTAAGTTCGTCGAAATAAAGGCGGTCGCACATATCATAGTCCGTAGACACGGTTTCAGGATTATAGTTTATCATGACACTGCGGTAGCCCTCCTTGCGGATGGTGTTCAGAGCCTGCACGCCACACCAGTCGAACTCTACGGAAGAACCGATACGGTAGGCGCCGGAACCCAATACGACGATGCTCTTCTTGTCGCCCAGATAATGAACGTCGTTGGCAACACCGCTATACGTCAGGTACAGATAGTTGGTCTGTGCGGGATACTCGGCGGCAAGAGTATCAATCTGCTTTACTACGGGCAGGATGCCTGCATGCTTACGATAGTTGCGAATGTACAGGATGCCGTTTTCCATGTCTCCTTCGAAGCCGATGGCACGGGCAATCTGGAAATCGGAAAAGCCTTGCACTTTTGCCTTGCGCAACAAGCCCACGGGGATTGTTGACAGTTGATGATTGACAGTTGATAATTCGGCATTGGGAGTTGACAGCCGGAAGGAGTGCAACTTCTTTGACGTCTTCATGATGTTCATCAGCTTTTCGAGGAACCATTTGTCAATCTTGGTCAGCTCGTGCACCTGGTCTACCGTATATCCGGCACGGAAAGCTTTTGAAATGACAAAGATGCGCTTGTCGGTAGGTTCGCGCAGAGCCTTGTCGATATCGGATATTACAAGCTCCTTGTTCTCTACGAAGCCGTGCATACCCTGGCCTATCATGCGAAGCCCCTTTTGGATAGCTTCCTCAAAAGTGCGGCCGATAGCCATTACTTCGCCAACCGACTTCATGGAAGAACCGAGCTCCTTGTCCACCCCGTGGAACTTGCCCAAGTCCCAACGCGGTATCTTGCAGACCACATAGTCCAGAGCAGGTTCAAAGAAAGCGCTTGTCGTCTTCGTCACAGAGTTGTTCAAGTCGAACAAGCCATAGCCCAAGCCAAGTTTCGCCGCTACAAATGCCAACGGATAACCCGTTGCTTTAGAGGCCAATGCGGATGAACGGCTCAAGCGTGCATTCACCTCGATTACCCGGTAGTCTTCGCTCATCGGGTCGTAAGCGTACTGTACGTTACACTCTCCTACAATGCCGATATGACGGATAATGCGGATAGCTAGTTCACGTAATTTATGATAGTCCGTATTGCTCAACGTCTGCGACGGGGCAATAACGATGGACTCGCCCGTATGGATGCCCAGCGGGTCGAAGTTTTCCATGTTACAAACCGTGACACAGTTGTCAAAACGGTCGCGTACCACCTCGTATTCCACTTCCTTCCAGCCCTTCAGCGATTTCTCCACCAACACCTGCGGAGAGAAGGAGAAGGCCTTCTCCACCAGCACATTCAGTTCTTCTTCATTGTCGCAGAAACCCGAACCCAATCCGCCGAGCGCGTATGCGGCACGCACGATGACCGGATATCCCAGTTCCCGGGCTGCGCGACGGGCATCGTCCGCGTTCTCCACAGCTTCGCTCTTGATGGTCTTTACGTCAATCTCATTCAGTTTCTGCACAAAAATCTCACGGTCTTCCGTGTCAATGATAGCCTGCACGGGAGTGCCTAGAACTTTCACCCCGTACTTCTCGAAAACCTTGTCCTTATAGAGAGAAACACCGCAGTTCAGCGCCGTCTGTCCGCCAAAAGCAAGCATGATGCCGTCCGGACGCTCTTTCTCTATCACCTTCTCCACGAAGTAAGGAGTGACGGGCAGGAAGTAAATCTGGTCGGCAACTCCTTCCGAGGTCTGCACCGTGGCTATGTTCGGGTTGATGAGAACCGTGTAGATACCTTCCTCCTTCAACGCCTTGAGTGCCTGCGAACCGGAATAGTCAAATTCTCCCGCCTCACCGATTTTCAGTGCGCCGGAACCAAGCAACAGGACTTTCTTTATATTGTTTTCTTTCATTTGCATATCTGTTTATTAAAAAGTGTAACGACAGTAATAAAACCTTATCTTTTTTTTACTTTCACAATCAGTCGCCAATTGAATGGCATTGAGTCAGGGACTGAAAGGCATTCACTCAGGGACTGAATGGCATTGAGTCAGGGACTCATTATAGCATTTTCTTACACACTGATTACCAGACGGTTACAAGCGCAACCCATATTGGTAAAATTCTCTTACTATAACAGCTTAACGAACTCGTCGAAAAGGAACTCCGTATCCGTCGGCCCGCTGGCAGCTTCGGGGTGGAACTGTGCGGAGAACCAAGGATTTCGCTTATGCCGGATGCCCTCATTGGAGCCATCGTTCATATTGATGAACAACGGTTCCCAGTCTTCCGACAGCGTGTTGTTGTCTACGGCGTAACCATGATTCTGGGAGGTGATGAAACAACGCTCAGTACCCACCATGCGCACCGGCTGGTTATGGCTGCGGTGTCCATATTTCAGTTTGTATATCTTGGCGCCCCCCGCCTTGGAAAGCAACTGGTTCCCCATACATATGCCGAAGATAGGCAGTTTCTCGTTTTGCATCGCCTTGCGGATATTCCGTACGGCAGCATCGCAGGTATCAGGGTCGCCGGGACCGTTGGAGATGAACAGACCGTCGAACTCCAGCCCGTTATAATCGTAGTTCCAGGGAACACGGACCACTTCGACACCACGCCTCAGCAGACAACGGATGATGTTGTGCTTGACACCGCAATCCACAAGCACTACGCGTTTCCGTTGAGAACCGGCAGTTGACAATTGACAATTGAGCTGCGCCGTGGGGGTGCCGATGTCAAAACGACGGCTTTCTGTTCCGCCATATACGATGATGTCCTTGCAACTGACCTTATCCACATAGTTTATCTCACCATAATCGTCCTTTGGCAATTGTTTATTGTCCACTTCATCGTCGAAGACTATACGCCCCATCATCACCCCGTGCTCGCGAAGCACTTTGGTCAGTTCGCGGGTATCAATGCCCATAATTCCCGGAATCTGTTCGCGTTTCAGCCAGTCGCCCAGGCTTTCCACGGCATTCCAGTGGCTGTAGTTTTCGGAATAATCGCTGACGATAATGGCTTCGGCATGGATATGCTCACTCTCCATGAAGGTAGCAAGCCCGTCCGGTTCGAGCGTGAAAGGCGGCACACCGTAATTGCCCGCCAACGGATAGGTCAGGGTCATCAACTGCCCGGCATACGAAGGGTCGGTCAGGCTCTCGGGATAACCCGTCATGGCCGTATTGAAAACGACCTCTCCCGCTACCGGCTTTTCAAAGCCAAACGATTTGCCGCAAAACACGGTGCCGTCATCCAGGAGAAGCCTCACTCCCTTTCCCTCCCCCCGTAGGCAGGAGGAAGAAGTTACATTCACTTTGTCATTGTTGCTATTCATAAATATATTGTTAATCAAATAATTATTCCATTACAATTCAATCATCCTCTCCCCATTGCCGTTCTATCTCCTCCCCCTCCACTACGGGAGAGGGGAGTTGGGGGAAGAGGCTTTTAAAATTGATAGACTTGTTCTACATAATCAATAAATGCCTTGTTCAGCAGTTTCACACCGCCCGGCGTAGGATAATCGCCGCTGAAGTACCAGTCGCCAGCATGCTTGGGGCAGGCCTCATGCAGCCCTTCGAGAGGCTGGTAGACAATCTGTACCTTGGCTTTCGTCCCTTTGGGAGTGAGCAGTTCCACCATCTTGGCAGAGATTTCTTCGTCTGTGAAAGGAGCATAAATCTCCTTCACATAATTCACCATCTGCTCTTTGGGCAGTCCCACCTGCTCTTTGGACTTGCGGTAGGCGGCGGCTATTACATCGCGCATCTCACGCTCCTTCAGCAGTTCCACGGCAGCCTTGAAAGCGATGAATTCACTCATCCGGGCCATGTCGATGCCATAATAGTCGGGATAACGTACCTGCGGTGAAGAGCTCACAATGACTATCTTCTTCGGACTCAAACGGTCGAGAATACCGATGATGCTCTGTCTCAAGGTGGTTCCGCGCACTATCGAGTCGTCGATGACCACCAGGTTATCCACTCCCGGAACGAGGCTTCCGTAAGTGATGTCGTACACATGGGCGGCAAGGTCGTTCCGGCTGTTTCCTTCGGCAATGAAGGTACGCAGCTTAATGTCCTTGATAGCCACCTTCTCGCTCCGTATGCGCCGTGACAAGATATGCTCCAGCTCTTCATGGCTGGGACTATGCCCCAAGGCGGCAATCTGCTGCACCTTCTCCTCGTTGAGGTAGTTGTCCAATCCTTGCAACATTCCGTAGAAGGCGACTTCCGCCGTATTGGGGATGAAAGAAAAGACGGTATGATCCACATCGTTGTCGATGGCTTTCAATATGTTGGGTACAAGTTTCTCGCCCAACAGTTTACGTTCCCGGTAAATATCCGTATCACTGCCCCGGCTGAAGTAGATGCGCTCGAAGGAACAAGGCTTCATCTTGCGCGGCTTGTTGATTTGCGCGGTACGCACCTTGCCGGACTTGTTGATAAACACGGCTTGTCCGGGTTGCAGCTCCTTGATGGAACCGACAGGAACATTAAGGGCTGTCTGTATCACGGGACGTTCACTGGCAAGCACCGCTATTTCGTCATCCTGATACCAGAAGGCAGTACGGATGCCCCACGGGTCGCGTACGGCAAAAGTCTCTCCGCTTCCGGTGAGCCCACACATCACGTATCCCCCATCCCACTCCTTGCTCGAAGTGCGCAACACGTTGGCAAGATCGATGTAGCCTTCTATGTAATGGGTGATGTCCATACCTGCCAGCCCCTCTGCTTCGGCAAGGTTGAAGAGGCGCTCCACTTCGCGGTCAAGGCGATGCCCCAACTGCTCCAGTATGATGTAGGTATCGGCATATTTGCGAGGATGCTGTCCGATGGCGGTAATGCGTGCGAAGATTTCATCTACGTTCGTCATGTTGAAGTTGCCGCAGAGGGCAAGATTCTTGGCACGCCAGTTGTTTCTCCGGAGAAACGGGTGCACATACGAGATGCCGGACTTGCCGGTAGTGGAGTAGCGCAGGTGTCCCATATAAACCTCCCCGGCAAAAGGCAGCACGCGCTTGGCATATTCCGCATCATGCAACTGCTCCTTGGTCAGGTCCTTGAAGTGACTCTGCACCGTACCGAAAATTTCGGTAATGGCACTCGGACCGAGAGCACGCTCACGGAACATATATTCCTCGCCGGGACTGGCTTCCAGTTTCACACAGGCCAGTCCGGCACCCTCTTGCCCGCGATTGTGTTGTTTCTCCATCAGAAGATAGAGCTTGTTCAGTCCATACATCCATGTTCCGTACTTCTCTTCATAGTACTCCAGCGGTTTCAGCAGGCGTATCATGGCAACGCCACATTCATGCTTCAGTTGTTCCATCTTTGCATTTACAATTTACCATTTACAATGTACAACTTTAAGTGTACAATTTTCTTTTTCTATATAGCGTACATATTTACATTTACATCTCCCCAAGCGCAGCCCGATTGCAAATGGCATACGCCCCAGTCACTTCCTGCAAGGCAAGTCGCACCGCCGTCAGTAAGTCCAATATGGTTTGTCACCTGAATATATTCAATGAGCTGTATCGGCACCTCGGTATCAGTGCTGCTTTCAAATAGATAACCTTTGGCTTGAAGTTTTTCTTTAAGGACGGCGTAGTTTTCAATGATGCCGTTATGGATGAGGGCGAGACGTTCGGAAGAGGAATAATGGGGATGGGCATTGACAGAGCAAGGTTCTCCATGAGTAGCCCAACGTGTATGTGCAATATCAATGCTACCGGAAATATCTTTTTGAGCAACGAAAGCTTCAAGTTCCGAAACCTTACCTTTCGCTTTGTATATGTTCAACTGTCGGTTATCACTGATTAATGCTACCCCCGCACTATCATATCCACGGTACTCCAACCGCTTCAGACCTTTGATAAAAATGGGGCAGGCTTTCCTTTGACCTATATAGCCTACTATTCCACACATAATGTATCAGTATTTGATTCTGCGCTGCAAATATATATATTCTTAAGAACATAAAGTTAACTTTTCCACTATTTATTTATCAGAAGAATAGAGAAAAGTTGTTTTTATATCAAAAAGTTAAAGAAAACATTATTTTATAAGCAAAAGGTCTAATTTATAAATCAAAACCAAACAATCCGGTTTTGATTTAGGATTAAAAGAAAACATAGGGCATTTTCCGTCAATTCATAACTTCATCCCCTATCGCAGGAATTTTGCAAGAAAGAAGGCAGGGATTTATGTTATCATTTTGCAATTAATACAATATATTTGCCAAACATTTTGACACCACAAATAATATTATCCAGCAATAAAGAAAGTTTATAGTCATGAAACAAGAACTTTTTAACAGCAAAACAAAAGTAGAGGATTACCAACGACAGCCCAAACAGTTGGGCTTGTATGAGGCATCCCATGAGCATGATGCCTGCGGGGTAGGCATGCTGGTCAATATCCAGGGAGGGAAATCACACGAACTGATAGAATCGGCATTGAAGGTACTGGAAAACATGCGCCACCGTGGAGCGGAAGGAGCGGACAACAAAACCGGAGACGGCGCCGGTATTATGTTGCAGATACCGCACGAATTCATTCTGTTGCAGGGCATTCCCGTTCCCGAGAAAGGGAAATACGGCACCGGCCTGCTTTTCCTTCCCAAAGACGAGAAAGACCAGGCAACCATCTTGAGCGTCATTATCGAAGAGATTGAAAAGGAGGGATTGACCCTGATGCATCTGCGCAACGTGCCCACTTGCCCCGAAATATTGGGAGAAGCGGCTCTTGCCAACAAACCGGACATCAAGCAAATTTTCATTACCGGATTTACGGAAAGCGAAACTGCCGACCGCAAACTCTATATAATAAGGAAAAGGATAGAGAACAGAATACGCAAGTCGGACATCCCCACCCGCGAGGATTTCTACATCGTCTCGCTCTCTACGAAGAATATCGTCTACAAAGGCATGCTCTCTTCCTTGCAGTTGCGCAACTACTTCCCCGACCTCACCAACAGCTACTTCACCAGCGGGCTGGCACTGGTACACTCCCGTTTCAGCACCAACACTTTTCCCACCTGGGGACTGGCACAGCCTTTCCGCCTGCTGGCACACAACGGCGAAATCAATACCATCCGTGGCAACCGCGGCTGGATGGAAGCCCGTGAGAGTGTACTCTCCTCTCCCGCCCTGGGAGACATCCGGGAGATACGCCCCATCGTGCAACCGGGCATGAGCGACAGTGCCTCGCTGGACAATGTGCTCGAGTTCCTCATCATGTCAGGCCTGAGCCTGCCGCACGCCATGGCCATGCTCGTACCGGAATCGTTCAACGAAAAGAATCCCATCAGCGAAGACTTGAAAGCTTTCTATGAATACCACTCCATCCTGATGGAGCCGTGGGACGGACCGGCGGCACTGCTTTTCAGCGACGGGCGCTATGCAGGCGGCATGCTCGACAGGAACGGACTGCGCCCTGCACGCTACCTGATTACGCAGGGAGGCATGATGGTAGTGGCCAGCGAAGTCGGCGTGATGGATTTCGAGCCGGGAGACATCAAGGAAAAAGGACGACTGCAACCGGGCAAGATACTGCTTATAGACACCGAGAAAGGCGAAATATATTATGACGGCGAACTGAAGAAACAACTTGCCGAAGCCAAACCATACCGCACCTGGCTGGCCGGCAACCGCATCGAGCTGGACGAACTGAAAAGCGGTCGGAAAGTCTCCCATAGCGTGGAGAACTACGACAGCATGCTGCGCATCTTCGGCTACTCCAAAGAAGACGTGGAACGGCTGATTGTCCCGATGTGTACCACCGGTGCCGAACCCATCAACTCCATGGGCAATGATACACCGCTTGCCGTGCTATCGGACAAGCCGCAACTGCTGTACAACTATTTCCGCCAGCAGTTTGCCCAAGTCACCAACCCTCCCATCGACCCGATACGCGAAGAACTGGTAATGTCGCTGACCGAATACATCGGAGCCGTAGGCATGAACATACTGACACCCAGCGAAAACCATTGCAAGATGGTGAGGTTGAACCACCCCATCCTGAACAATGCTCAGCTGGATATTCTCTGCAACATCCGGTACAAAGGCTTCAAGACCGTGAAGCTGCCCATGCTCTTCGAAGTGGCAAAAGGGTGTCGGGGATTGCAGGAAGCATTGGCAACCCTCTGCAAGCAGGCAGAAGAATCCGTCAACGAAGGAGTGAACTACATTGTGCTTTCCGACCGCGACGTAGACGCCGCCCATGCCGCCATTCCGTCACTGCTTGCCGTGTCGGCAGTACACCATCATCTTATCTCTGTGGGCAAACGGGTGCAGACGGCACTGATTGTAGAAAGCGGCGAAATACGTGAGGTGATGCACGCCGCACTGCTACTGGGTTTCGGAGCCAGCGCACTGAATCCGTACATGGCTTTTGCCGTCATCGACAAACTGGTGAACGAAAAGGAAATACAGCTCGACTACGCCACTGCCGAAAAGAAATATATCAAGTCCGTCTGCAAAGGCTTGTTCAAGATTATGAGCAAGATGGGCATCAGCACCATCCGTTCTTACCGGGGCGCGAAGATTTTCGAGGCCGTAGGACTGAGCGAGGAGTTGAGCAATGCCTACTTCGGCGGATTGAGTTCACGCATCGGAGGCATACGCCTGGATGAAGTGGCACGTGATGCCATCGCCTTCCACAAGGAAGGGATGGAGGTTATTAAAAAGAAGGGGGAAGCGGAGCTATTGCCGAACCGCGGACTGTATGCCTTCCGCAAGGATGGTGAGAAGCACGCCTGGAACCCGGAAACCATCAGCACACTGCAACTTGCCACACGCCTGGGAAGCTATAAGAAATTCAAGGAGTTCACTGCCATGGTAGACAGCAAGGAAGCTCCCATCTTCCTGCGCGACTTCCTCGACTTCCGCCGCGCTCCTATCAGCATAGACCGGGTGGAACCGGTAGAGAACATCGTACAGCGTTTTGTCACCGGCGCCATGTCCTACGGCTCCATCAGCCGCGAAGCCCACGAAGCCATGGCTATTGCCATGAACAAGCTGCACGGCCGGAGCAATACGGGCGAAGGAGGCGAAGACCGAGCACGCTTCACACCACGCGAAGACGGCACCAGCCTGCGCAGCGCCATCAAGCAGGTGGCTTCAGGACGTTTCGGTGTCACCGCAGAATATCTGGTGAATGCGGACGAAATACAGATAAAGATTGCCCAAGGCGCCAAGCCGGGCGAAGGCGGACAGCTGCCGGGCTTCAAAGTGGATGAAGTGATTGCCAAGACCCGCCACTCCATCCCGGGCATCTCGCTGATTTCTCCCCCGCCCCACCACGACATTTACTCCATCGAAGACTTGGCACAGCTCATCTTCGACCTGAAGAACGTGAACCCACGGGCGAAAATCAGCGTAAAGCTGGTGGCAGAAAGCGGTGTGGGCACCATTGCCGCCGGCGTGGCAAAGGCAAAGGCTGACTTGATAGTCATATCGGGTGCGGAGGGCGGCACGGGAGCCTCTCCTGCATCATCTATCCGCTATGCCGGCATCTCGCCCGAACTCGGTTTGAGCGAAACGCAACAGACACTGGTGCTGAACGGCCTGCGCGGGCAAGTGATGTTGCAGGTGGACGGACAGCTCAAAACAGGCCGCGACATCATACTGATGGCAATGCTCGGAGCCGAAGAATTCGGTTTCGCTACAAGTGCCCTGATTGTACTGGGTTGCGTAATGATGCGCAAATGCCACCAGAACACCTGCCCCGTAGGGGTGGCGACACAGAACCAAGAACTGCGCAAACGCTTCCGCGGACGCAGCGAGTATCTGGTGAACTTCTTCAAGTTCCTGGCGCAGGAAGTACGCGAATACCTGGCGGAAATCGGTGTGGAACGCCTGGATGACATCATTGGACGCACAGACCTTATCGTCCGCAAGCCGGATGACGGAATCAGGAAACATCAGTTGATAAGCTTCGACAAACTACTGGCACGCGTAGACAACGAAGCCGCCATCCGCCACGTCACCGACCAACAGCATGGCATCGACCATGTAAAAGACGTGGAGATGCTGCATGCAGCTGCCGAAGCCGTAGAGAACCAGAAGGAAATCTCACTGGAATACACCATCGCCAATACCGACCGTGCCTGCGGTGCCATGCTCTCTGGTACCATTGCCTCAAAATACGGAGAAAAAGGACTGCCCGAACATACGCTGAACGTGAAATTCAAGGGCTCTGCCGGACAAAGCTTCGGCGCCTTCCTTGTGTCGGGTGTAAACTTCAAGCTGGAAGGCGAAGCCAATGATTATCTGGGCAAAGGTCTGAGTGGCGGACGCATCGCCGTCCTGCCTCCGGTACGGAGCAACTTCGAGGCAGAGAAGAACACGATTGCAGGCAACACCCTGCTTTATGGCGCCACAAGCGGCGAGGTTTACATCAACGGCCGTGCAGGCGAGCGCTTTGCCGTCCGCAACTCCGGTGCCATAGCCGTAGTGGAGGGAGTAGGCGATCACTGTTGTGAATACATGACCGGCGGACGCGTGGTAGTCCTCGGACAGACGGGACGCAACTTTGCCGCAGGCATGTCCGGCGGTGTTGCCTACGTCTGGAACCGGGACGGCAACTTCGACTACTTCTGCAATATGGAAATGGTGGAGCTGAGCCTCATCGAAGAGGCCTCCTACCGCAAGGAACTGCATGAACTCATCCGCCAGCACTACCTCTATACCGGTTCCAAACTGGCACGCACCATGCTCGATGACTGGCCACGCTATGCCGACCAGTTCATCCAGGTAGTCCCTATCGAATACAAAAAGGTGCTGCAAGAGGAGCAGATGCAGAAACTGCAACAAAAAATTGCAGAAATGCAGAGAGACTATTAAAGCCTCTCCCTCCACCCACTCCCCCGTAGGGAGGAGGAGGAAATAGTACTGAGAAACAATGAACGACCTACAATATATATGTAGATACAGAAAAAGAGATTTACATCAAATAATACTAACCACTTAAACAAGCGTTACCTCACGCACACCCTCACAGCGCAGCCCTCCCCCTCCCTACGGGGGGGGGAGGGGGCCGGGGGGAGAGGCTTTATATGGGAGACCCTAAAGCATTCCTCAATATCCCCCGCCAAGAGGCGGGTTACCGTCCGATACACGAACGTATCACAGACTTCAGCCAAGTGGAACAGACACTGAACAGTCACGACCGCAAGCTCCAGGCCTCACGCTGCATGGACTGTGGCGTACCTTTCTGCCACTGGGCATGTCCGCTGGGCAATAAAGACCCGGAATTCCAAGACGCACTCTACCGGGGCAAATGGCGCGAAGCCTATCAAATACTGAACAGTACGAATGATTTTCCGGAATTTACGGGACGCATCTGCCCTGCCCTCTGCGAGAAGTCATGCGTACTGAAACTCTCGTGCAACGAGCCGGTCACTATCCGCGAAAATGAAGCCGCCATTGCCGAAGCTGCCTTTCGCGAGGGTTACATCACACCGTGCAAGCCCGAACGTAACGGAAAGAAGGTAGCCGTTATCGGCGCCGGCCCTGCCGGATTGAGCGTCGCCGTACGGCTGAACGCCAAAGGTTACGAAGTTACCCTATTCGATAGCAAACCGATGCCGGGAGGACTGCTGCGTTATGGCATTCCCAACTTCAAACTGGACAAAGCCGTCATCGACCGCCGCATGAAAATCCTCGAAGCCGAAGGAATCTTGTTCAAGATGGGAGTCCATGTCGATGTACAGAAACTGCCCGCCGGATTCGATGCCTACGCCATTTGTACCGGTACGCCCACCGCCCGCGACCTCTCCATTCCGGGCAGGGAGCTGAAAGGTATCTACTTTGCCCTCGACATGCTGGCACAGCAGAACCATATTCTGGATGGAGATACCTTCCCGAAAGACCAACTCGTCAACGCCCGCGGCAAACGGGTACTCGTCATCGGCGGCGGCGATACCGGGTCCGACTGCATAGGCACCAGCATCCGCCAGGGAGCCGTCAGCGTAACCCAGATTGAAATCATGCCCCAACCGCCCATAGGACACAACCCGGATACTCCCTGGCCGCAATGGCCCGTCGTACTGAAAACCACCAGCAGCCACGAAGAAGGCTGTACCCGTCGATGGTCTCTCGCCTCCACCCGGTTCATCGGGAAGAACGGCAGGGTATGCGGTGTGGAAGTGGAAGAAGTGGAGTGGCTTCCGGCAACAGACGGTGGCCGTCCCACCATGAAACCTACGGGCAAGAAAGAGGTCATCGAAGCCGATATGGTACTTCTTGCCATGGGTTTCCTCAAACCCGAACAACCGAAGTTTGCAGAGAACGTATTCGTGGCAGGCGATGCCGCCCACGGCGCCAGCCTTGTAGTACGTGCCTTGGCCGACGGACGACGAGTGGCAACAGAGATAGACCGTTACCTCACCCCCCTAAAAGAAAACAAGAAATGATTTCCCTCCTTTTAATTTTTAACCTTTAATTTTTAATTCTCATGTGTGGAATAGCAGGAATCTTCAACATACAGTCTCAAACTCCTGAGTTGAGAAACAAAGCGCTACGGATGGCGCAGAAAATCCGTCATCGCGGACCGGACTGGAGTGGTATCTACGTAGGCGGCTCCGCCATCCTCGCCCACGAACGCCTCTCCATTGTCGACCCGGAATCCGGCGGACAACCCTTGTATTCACCCGACCGCAAGCAGGTGCTTGCCGTCAACGGCGAGATTTACAACCATCGCGACATCCGTGCCCGTTATGCCGGAAAATACGCCTTCCAGACCGGTTCCGACTGCGAAGTCATCCTTGCCCTTTACAAAGACAAAGGCATCCGCTTCCTCGAAGAACTGAACGGCATCTTCGCCTTTGCCCTCTATGACGAAGAGACGGACGATTACCTCATCGCCCGCGACCCCATCGGCGTGATACCCCTTTATATAGGACGCGACAAAGACGGACACATCTACTTCGGCAGTGAGCTGAAAGCTCTTGAGGGTTTCTGCGATGAGTACGAGCCTTTCCTTCCCGGCCACTACTATCGTGGGTGCGAAGGCAAGATGCACCGCTGGTACACCCGCGACTGGATGGACTATGCCGCTGTGAAGGACAACTATACCCCTGCCGCCGAACGCAACGCCGCGCCGGCTTCGATAGGCCAGACAGCCTACGGCACACAAGTCACTGCCGTGCACGACGCCCTTGAAGCCGCCGTACAGCGCCAGTTGATGTCCGACGTCCCCTACGGTGTCCTGCTCAGTGGCGGACTCGATTCTTCCGTCATCTCTGCCATCGCCAAGAAATATGCCGCCAAACGCATCGAGACAAACAACAAGGCAGATGCCTGGTGGCCGCAGCTCCATTCCTTCGCCGTCGGCTTGAAGGGTGCTCCCGACTTGATTAAAGCCCGCGAAGTGGCCCGTCATATCGGTACCGTGCATCACGAGATAAACTATACCGTTCAGGAAGGCCTCGATGCTGTCCGCGACGTCATCTATTTCATTGAGACTTACGACATAACCACTGTCCGCGCCTCCACCCCCATGTATCTGCTGGCACGTGTCATCAAAAGCATGGGCATCAAGATGGTACTCAGCGGCGAAGGTGCGGACGAGGTGTTCGGCGGTTATCTTTACTTCCACAAGGCGCCCACCCCGCAAGCCTTTCACGAAGAAACC
This sequence comes from Bacteroides muris (ex Fokt et al. 2023), assembly GCF_024704895.1. Lineage (NCBI taxonomy): Bacteria > Pseudomonadati > Bacteroidota > Bacteroidia > Bacteroidales > Bacteroidaceae > Bacteroides > Bacteroides muris (ex Fokt et al. 2023). Next base: position 58,520 of record NZ_JAMZEE010000022.1, read on the forward strand.
GTGCGCAAGCTCTCCAAACTACATCTGTACGACTGCCTCCGTGCCAACAAAAGCCTTGCAGCCTGGGGAGTGGAAGGACGTGTCCCCTTCCTCGACAAAGAATTCCTGGATATTGCCATGCGCATCAATCCGGCAGTCAAGATGTGCCCCGGCAAGGAGATAGAAAAGAAAGTAGTCCGCGAAGCCTTTGCCGACATGCTCCCACAGAGCGTTGCCTGGCGGCAGAAAGAACAGTTCTCCGACGGTGTGGGCTACAGTTGGATTGATACGCTGAAAGCCGTCACTGCCGCTGCCGTCAGCGACGAACAGATGGCACATGCAGCCGAACGTTTCCCGATACATACCCCGCAAAACAAGGAGGAGTATTACTACCGCACCATCTTCGAAGAGCATTTCCCCAGTGAAAGCGCAGCCCGGAGTGTTCCCAGCGTACCCAGTGTGGCATGCTCCACCGCCGAAGCGCTGGCATGGGACGCCTCTTTCCAAGGAAAGAACGACCCCAGCGGACGAGCAGTAGCGGGGGTACACGAAGAAGCATACAAGGATTAAAAAAAGAGCTGCCGACAGATTTCCTGCCAGCAGCTCTTCTCATTTTTTATTTATCAAATCCTATCGGACTAAAACATCATTGTCTGTCCGCCAATCACACCTGCCACAGCACTCGCTACGGCAATAATAAGTTTCAAAATCACATTCCACGTTTTCTTCATAAAGATTATCCATTATCCAATTAATAATTCATAGCTACTGTTATCCCAGTGGATTCTCACCTTGGTCTCCATCCGAATCCGAGCCTCCTCCTTCCGAACCGGAGCCGCCATCTGTAGAAGTCTTCCCCTTAAGATAATCATCCAAACTCACCAAATCCAGCCTTTCTCCAGCGCGGGTAGCAGCCTTCGATATCTTCAGTTCCCTATTCGCCTGAAAACAGATACGGACGCTCTCCACACTCTTGGCTGTCACGTCATCAGCCTTTTCCTCACCTTTCGATTTGGCTGCCAGTATAAAGACACCCAGCCCGACTATATTAACCGTCTTTCCTTCCAGCAACTGCTCTTTCAGCTTTTCCACAAAGTTCTGCATCGTACTCTTGATGTCACCGATAGACAGAGAAGAGCGGTCCTGCATCTTCTGCGCAATAAATGCCAAATCCACGCTTTGCCCCAATGTCACCAACTGCGGATAATACTTCTTGGGAGAGTTTTCAACCCTGGGGTCCGACGGTCTCTCCACCGTCCTGAAAATTACACTCATACTTTTTTTCTTTAGAGATTTAAATTCGTTTTCCTATTCGTAAGCATCCGAATAAATCCCCGTTGTTTCAGTTGTAGTTATGTGCGACCTTTGCATCAGCAATAGTGCTCATAACTACAATTGTTTCATTTATGACAAGAAGTGATTTTTTGCAGTTGCAGGAATTGCAACGCAACAGCGGACTTACCTTGATGAAGTATCTTCGAGAAAACGGTCTGAGTTATTCCACTTATAATTATTGGAAACGTAAGTTTCTATACCAGGAATCTGAAGAATCCGAGGTTTCTTTTGCTCAGGTTTGTCTTCGCCCGTCCATGGAAGTCGCATTGACTTCTCCTACAGGTCACATCACCTTACGGTTTCCTAATGGTGTTCATGTGTGCCTTGATACAGGAATGGAAGAGAGTGCTTCCCGATTGATAACTTCTTATCCCTACGGCCATGTTCTGCCTGAATGACACAATGCGCTACTTCTTATGTCCTAGCAGAACCGATATGCGTAAAGGTATCAGCTCCTTGTGTGGTGTGGTGCATGAGCGTATGGGCTGTAGCGTGAAGAATGGGGATGTGTTCATATTTATCGGTAGCAGCCGCAAGCAGATGAAGCTCCTCCATGCCGAAGATGGTGGACTTGTGATGTACGTGAAGCGTTTGGAGGCCGGCCGTTTCAAGATTCCCCTTTATGACAAGGAAACGAAATCCTATCCGATGGAATGGCGTGACCTTGTCGTGATGGTTGAAGGCATCCAGGAATCTCCCGAGAACCGCTTGAGGCGCCTTCGGGCCGAAAGAAAAGAGTATATTGTCTGATTAAAACCAGTCAAAGATTTGCCCGGATAAATAAAAACCTGTATCTTTAAATATTATTCAAAAGGTACGGACAATGGAAGAAAAGGAGATATTACTCAAGACGATAGAGGCGCTGAATACTACAGTTTCCTCCTTGTCCGCAACAAACACCTCCCTTCAGAAACGCATTGATGAGCTGACGGCACAGGTCGCCTGGCTGAACCGTCAGCTCTTTGGCCGTAAGTCTGAAAAACTCTCCCCGTTTGATCCGAACCAACTTGACCTGTTCAGTGGACAGGTTCCTGAAAAAGCCTCTGAAATCAAGGAAGCGCATGACATTGCCGTTGGGGCTATCAAGGAAACGGCAGAGGACAGGAAACGTGAGCGGAGGAACCGCAAAATGATGGAAGACCTTCCCGTATTGGAACGGGTGGTCATCGAACCGGAAGGCATCGGCTTGAATCTGTACAAGAAAACCGGTGAAGAAGTCACACGTGTGGTGGAACACAAGCCGGGTCAATTGTACATCAAGGAAATAGTACGTCCAAAGTATGGCTTGAGGGACAATACGGCACTTCCTCCAAACGGAAAGAAATCCGTTGAAATAGCGGCCATGCCCTTGCTTCCAATCAACAAAGGAATACCCGGACCTACGTTGTTGGCAGAAATCCTCCTGCAGAAGTATGAATACCACCTTCCGTTCTACCGTCAGGTCCGACAGCTCCGACACTTGGGATTTAAGGCAAGTGAAAGTACGATAGACGGTTGGTTCAAACCGGCTGTAGAACTGCTCAAGCCCCTTTACGAAGTGCTCAAGTCGGAAATCATGAAGTCCGGTTATCTTCAGGGGGATGAGACAACGGTTCCGGTATTGGACAAGACCTCCCAAGCAATAAGGAATATTTGTGGATGGTCAGGGCTGTAGTACAACGGCTGGTGCTCTTCCATTACAACAATGGTTCAAGAAGCGGTACAGTAATAGAGGAATTGACCAAAGGTTATAAAGGCTACTTCCAATGTGATGGTTTTGAAGGGTACGAATCCGCCTTCAAGACCCGCCCCGATGTGCTTATAGTCAACTGTATGGCCCACATACGCCGGCATTTTGAGCAGGCACAGAAAGAAAATAAAGAAATGGCGGCATATGCCTTGAAGGAAATACAGCTTCTTTACAGAGTGGAGCATGAATGTGACGAAAGGGAACTGATCACAGAACAGCGTAAGGAGACACGCTTAAAGAAGTCCAAACCTGTCATGGACAATCTTAAACCATGGATGGAGACGGAAGGAATCAAGCATAGTTCCAACTCACTGACAGGAAAAGCCATCACTTACGCCTATACCCGATGGGACAACATGATGCGTTACCTAATGGACGGAAGGATACGTATCGACAACAATCTGGCGGAAAATGCCATCCGTCCAATTACATTAGGTAGAAAGAACTGTCTGTTCTGTGGCGATCATGAGGCTGCTGTCAGTATGAGTGTCGTCTGTTCACTGCTGGCTACCTGCAAGGCACATGAAGTAAATCCGAGGAATTACCTGAATGATGTTATTGCAAGGATGCCATATATGCAGAAAGCATCGTATGATGAACTGGTGCAACTCCTACCGCACCGATGGAAAAAGGAATGACTGTTACTACCATATACTAGCAATGGCTGCATACTCTAACGAAAGAGTTGCGGCCATTGTTGTTAGTGTACTTTATCGGATGCTTACTCCTATTCACACGTATCGTTGATTAACGATACAAAGGTGAGGATTAAAAACCATGTAGCCAAAGAAAAAAGGTGCTTGGGAGTAGTTTTTCTGAGAAAAGTGCATATAGTTGAGATAGAATGTCACCATTTACTTCATATCCACCAATCCTTTTCCGTCAGATACAGATTACCAAACATATCCTCCATTCTTGCTGGAACTTTTGTCCATTGGGTATTGTCGGGGGCTTTCATCTTTTTTCTCGTACATGGAGTATTGGTGTAGTTTTTCCACTCAGCACCTTCAGGACCATCAGGACATGTTATCATCAAAAGCATTTGCTGGGTTTCCAACTGCTTCAAAGATCTGAATGCATGCTCATTATGTATGCCTACAATACGTTGCTGCCCGTCGTTGCTATCTTCAACACCTTCATGTTCAAACCATTGCTTTCGGAAAATGGTAGAAGCCATCGATTTACCTAAATCGTTGTTCCATCGTTCGATTATTTGAGTACGTTCCTCTGCGGTAAAGACCACATCTTCAACTTTTGTTTTTAACTTGATGCCGTTTGGCAAGCACTTCTTCAACTTATTGCCAGAAAATCCTTTAGGTCTGTAGTCGCAAAATGTTTCGTTGAACACACCGAATGAAAAGACTTCCTGCTTAGTAATTGACTTTGCTTTATCCACTAATTCATCTTTTATCCAAAGTCCATCACCATCAGCAAATTTTCTGTAGTAAGCTTCCGACTCCTCACATGTGAACGTAAACCTATACATATACGCTTTCAAGCTTTCCTCCTTTGACAGATGCAAGCCATACCCTTGCTGTGCTCCAGGACGTCTGAATGCCTGCAAACCAATAGGCTTGATACTTCCATTTAAGAATCCGTTCCCATCCAACATAGGGATTGGTTCATTATCGAATATCGGCAGAAAGACATATAGAACAGCCTCATGCTCCTTGCCATCATTATGATAGCAGTACCTGTCATGTTCGCTGTCGTAAGGACACATTGCAAAAAACAATGCCACCTCCAAACTACTTGTCAAATCCAGAACCGAGGTCTTTAAACCATAATGTTGCGCCAACCCTTCTTCATCTACAAGAAATCTATGTTTCCGGAAAAACTGCTCCACTACAGGGTGGGATGCCAATAAACGTCGGAACACCACAAGGCGCATCCTCTCCACGAACACTTCTACATCTGTCGGATTACCACGATAAAGCGAAGGCGAACAAGGAATATACTCTTCACCTTGACCGCGGAAGAGAAAATGCAAAGTTCCTACTTGAGGAATTAAACACTTCGTATCCCCTTTCCCTGTTAGTACAGCCTCAAAAGTTCCACCGCACTTCTGCTCGAGAATAGCTTTATTCGCAGGTGTATGCTCATACATTAAATCCCGCTTTACTATCTCGTTGTGGATAGTTTGTATTAGTTCTGATAAAATCATAATCCTGTTCTTAGAATTCCTGTCTCAGCTACATGATTTTTAGGATATGTAGTTCGCAAAAAACTTTTTGTCGTTCGTCGCGAATCCTTAATATTTTTATAGTAACAGACTTTATTTATTGATTGCAATTTTTGACAAAGATATTTGGCTGTATTGAGATATCCTAAATAATAATCAACTATTTAAGCATCATACCTTGATTTATCTGTCTTCTGAGGCCAGAACAAATAACTAATGAACTGCCAAACACCAATAAAAAACTGTTTCATATTAATTGATAATCGCCTCCTTGATGCAATCAACAATATAACGTACATCATCATCCGTCACATACGGACCAGCTGGCAAACAGAAACCAATCTTAAAGATTTCTTCCGACACACCACTCACGTATGCCACAGCATCAGCGTATACCGGTTGCTTATGCATCGGCTTCCACACAGGGCGACATTCAATCTTCTTCGAGAACATGAACATGCGAAGAGCCTCCACATTGGCGTTAGGCTGACAATCCGTAACAGCCGAATTTACCTCTTTAACCACACCGGCAGCACCACCTACGGCAGTTTTGATGACTTCCTTGTAAGCTTTCTCCTGACCTTGGATATAAATGTCCTCATCAAGAGTAGCTGCACAGAGCCAGAAGTTTGAGTCGTAACGAGAATCGGCAGGCTGTTCATGCAGATGTATACCTTTAACGTCTTTCAGCAGCTCCTTATATAGTTTTTGCACATGCTTGTGATGCGCAATATGATTATCGAGCACCTTCATCTGACCACGACCAACACCTGCACACACGTTACTCATACGGTAGTTGTAACCGATTTCCGTATGCTGATAATAAGAGTACGCATCGCGCGCCTGAGTAGCGTGCCACATAATATTGTTTGCATCCTCCTCGTTACGGCAAATCAACGCACCACCGCCCGAAGTCGTAATCATCTTGTTGCCGTTGAACGACAACACACCAAAACGACCGAACGTACCCAGCACCTGACCATTGAAGCGAGAACCCAGCCCTTCGGCGGCATCCTCAATCACAGGAATACCATACTTGTCTGCTATCGCCATAATGCGCTCACAGTCGTAAGGCATACCATAGAGTGCCACAGGAATTATTGCCTTCGGATACTTACCTATAGCCGCCTTGCGCTCAATGATAGCTTTTTCCAACAGCTCCGGATCCATATTCCAAGTTTCTCGCTCCGAGTCGATGAACACTGGCTTTGCACCAAGATAAGTAATAGGATGTGAAGAAGCACAGAAGGTAAACGACTGCACGCACACCTCATCCCCCGCCTTTACGCCACATGCAATCAATGCTAAGTGAACAGCAGCAGTACCGGCAGAGAGGCACACCACCTTTCGGGCAAGCTTTGAACCATCAGAATTCGCATTTGCAAAATCAGCAAGATTCTGTTCAAATGCGTTAACATTTGGCCCCATCGGAACCACCCAATTGGTGTCAAATGCCTCTTTGACATATTTCTGTTCCCATCCCTCCTCGCTCATGTGAGCAAGGCAGAGATATATTGTTTTATATTCTTCCATAATGTGTATTCAAATTATCTTTATTCTCGTTTTTGTAGCAGGAGGACAATCTTATTGTCCACATCTCGCATACACCTATTACCCATTTATTCTTAAAACCATCTAAGGATTACTTTATCTCCATGAGATAATCATTCTTCGAGAACATTCTGCCACATTCCGGTACTAACATCTGAGGATCCACCTCCTCACCCTTGAGCCACTTGATGATGGCCAATGGGAGATTAACACCTGCCTCATAACTGAAAGGAAAACCGCCACCAAAACGTGGGTTCAACTCCAGTACACAATAATCCCCATTAGCCTTCTGCATAATATCTACATCCAAGTTTCCAATGTGACCAAGGTTCTCACCAATCTTACGTCCTATCTCACGAACCTCAGGTAGATTACGAGTAATAGCCTTATCAGTCTCACCCGAACGCATAGCGAGTTTCTGCTTCACGCTTACACCCACGTTCTTACCATTCAGATCGTTCATCACGTCAAGACCAAACTCACTGCCAGTAAGCTTTTCTTGAATCATGATATACTCATCACCTACCGAAACCGTTGCGAGTATGGTTCTCTTAATCTTCTTCATCAAAAGATTATAATAAATATTCAGCTCTTCCATGTCAGCAATACTTTCGAGGCCGATAGAACCGCTCCCCCATCGAGGCTTCATAAAGAGCGGAAAAGTAATCTCACCTGAAGCTAAAGCTTTTTTGCAATCCTCCAAACACACATAAGTTTTGGGAGCAGTCAGTCCTAATGATTCTATCCACTGAGCCGTCTTATATTTATCGAAAGCAATGTCAATCACCTTAGGGTCACTCACTACCACCTTCACGCCAATCGCTTCGAATCTCGCTTTATTTTCAGCCAAAATAGGCAATTCAAGATCATTCAGTGAAAACAGAGCATCAATTCTCTGCTCTTCACAGATACGCAACGTTATATTTACGTACTCAGAATCATACACAGCAGGCACCTGCAACTTCATATCAGCGACTTGCAATGCAGGAGCTGTCAGTGACATGTCAGTAGCCACAATTTTATCACCCTCAGAAAGATTTTCTTTAAAGTATTTCAGCAGATACGTACGTCTACCAGCGCAAGTAAAAAGAATATTCATTATTATATCTCCTTCATATATTTGTCTATCTCCTATTTCATTATATTCATCAGTCCACCCGTATGCCAAAACACAATATTCTTGTCTTTCAGATGATACTTTTCTATTTCTTGCATCATCCCATAGAAGCCTTTGCCAGAGTAAGTGGTTGAGAAAACCAAACCAGTCTTTGCAGTTGTTTGATCCAAGTAGTCCTTCATTTCAGGAGTGAATTTCTCATAACCTCCACACAAATAGTCTGTATTGAAAAAAATACTCTCAGAATAATCTCTCTTCAAACCATAATGGGCAGCTAGCATATTAGCGAATTCTACAATCACTTGCTTGCCTCTGCCCTGTTGACGAGCCACAGAAATACCTACGCACTTCACATCCCCCCAACCAACGAGATCAAGTCCCACTACGATACCAGCCTGAGTAGAGCCTGTACCTGATGCCAAAAAGAGATAATCTGGCTTATAATCTATCCGCTCACATTGGTATTTCAATTCTAATACTGCATCCACAAAGCAAGTACCACCCGGAAGATTGTGACCACCGCCAGTCACGTAATACGGATTATAACCTTCTTCCTTCAACTTCTTCATTGCTCTATCCATTGCCACAGCTGTATCTTCCAGACGTATCAGTTCACACTCCGCACCACTCAATCTATCAAGTAAAGCATTACCTTTTTCGTTCATAAAACGTTCTTCACTGCCCTGAATACACAAATGACATTTCCAACCATTCTTTGCACACATCAAAGCCATAGCCCTGTTGTGATTACTCTGAATGCCTCCACATGTCACAATAGCATTATAGCCATTCTCACGTAAGAAGACCTCGTATGCCACAGCTTTGCGAGCTTTACTGCCCCCACCTACAAAAGGATATAAATCATCACGGACAACTCTAAGTTTTACCCCCCCCCACATCTATACAATTCATTATCAAGCTATTACAACCAATCATTAACAAAGGTATTTGGTCATAATCAAATTCCTTAGCAAGAAGACCATAATAAAAACGATCCTCGTAATTACCATCAACCATACGTTCTTCACGATGTGTACCTTCAAGTTTAAAACCCACAGACTCATACACTCGCTGCGCACCAATGTTTGTAGCATTTGTATAAAGAAAAACTTTGTTTAAATGCAACACATTAAAAGCATACTTGCACAAAAGGTAAGTCGCTTTTTTACCCAGTCCCTGACGTTGACGATTAGGATTGACAAATAAATACAACTCAGCCTTTCTACATGAGTAATCAATGCCAGTAAGTCCTGCCATTGCAAGAAGTTCACCTATTTCGTTAACAAACACACAATCCACACGTTTGTTATTACTCAAATTAGAACGATACCAATTAACAGTATTCTCTAATGAAATAGGAGGAGTAAAACCCATAGGAGGATAAACAGCGACATCATTCATCCACATTACCCTATCCTTTAAGTCACTTTCTTGCAATCGTCTCAAATACATCTGCCACCCCATATTCATTACTATTATTGTTTGTTCATTTTCTCAGCACGCTCTACACTAAGAAGCCTTCCTGTAGGAACAACCTCTATATCTTTGCTTATCAGTACATTTTTAATAGTTTTGAAGATTATTTTCAAATCCATCCCCAACGAAAAATGTTCCACATAGTACGCATCCATTTCCAAACGATCATCCCATTTCACTGCATTACGCCCATTCACCTGTGCCCATCCTGTAATACCTGGACGGACCGTATGACGCAAACGCTCATGCTCAGTATAATATGGCAAATATTCCAGCAAAAGCGGACGAGGTCCAATAAGTGACATATCTCCTTTCAAGACATTAATCAACTGAGGAAGCTCATCAATAGAAGTCTTTCTCACAAAACGTCCCACTTTGGTAATTCTCATCTCGTTAGGCAACAGATTACCATCAGCATCACACTCATCTGTCATACTTTTAAACTTAATGACTTTGAATATCTTGCCATTCTTTCCGGGACGTTCCTGAAAGAAAAAAACACCTGCACCTTTGTTGGCAAAGTGAAGCCATAAGGCAATTAATACCAATGGTAGTAATAAGACACTCAACGCCACAAAAGCAATACAAAAATCTATTATACGTTTAAAAAAATGTTTGTACATAAGAACCCTTCAAATTATCATAAATTCAGATATGTATATAATAAGCAATCAATTTAAGGTATCCCCTTTAAAAGGGCATATAAGTGTGCCAATCGTCAATTGTCAATGATAAGCCCTCTCTAAAATTCCTCGAACTCCTCTTCTGTCATCATCCGGCGCATGCTTTCCGGCAAGCGCATCAGGCAGTCGTGACGAACGCTACACCTTTTCTTATTTTTTGATAAATGGTGAGGCTCATCTTAGCTTCCTTACACAAGTATACACGCACAAATACGTGCCACATCAATCTTCTTTCCCCAGTTGAGGGAAGTAATGACATCGTTTGTCTATTGTTCCATTGTTAACATTATTGACATATGAAAATTATAGTATCAAGATTACATTGTGTGAACATCTGCAAAAAAAATGGCTAATAACCCCGAAAAATACACTGCATATTTTGAATACAGAAACACGGTTCATAAACCTCTATACTATGTCCGTAAACCTCAACTTTAGGGTTCGCCAAGTACACGTTCTTGAGTTGCATAATCAAGTTCTTCCTAAAGGGATTTTACCTTACGTTTGGCAGCCTTACGAAATTTGCATTCTTCAGACTTTAAGGTACATTAAACTCCAACTATATATTACACATTACAATATCTTTAGTTATTGATTTGTAATAATCTAATACAATTCTTATATCAAAGTCTTTTTTAGCTTTTGCATTTGACGCTTCTGCCATCTCTTTTTTTCTATTTTGTGGAAGTTCTATGAATTTTATCATCGCTTCCGCAAGAGCAATATGATTTCCTGGTGGTATTAAAAAGCCATTAACTCCATTTTCTACAGTTTCTTGGCATCCCGGATTAGTAGTCGTAATTATAGGACGCCCCATAGAACAAGCTTCCATTAAAGATCTATTAAGTCCTTCCAAATATTTGCTAACTAAAACCACTACCACTCCATCTCTGAGAACATAAGAAGGGACATCATTGGTCGTACCTAAATAGTTGATAAATCCATTATTATGATCACTTTTCACTATTTCTTCAGGAACCCCCATAGGACTATCTGTTGCTAAAGCTCCCAAAAGTTCTATCTCTATATTAGGATACTTACGTTTTATAATTTTAGCTGCTTCAACATATTCGGTATACCCCTTATCATAAAGAACTCGTGCTATCATTAAAAATTTCGTTGTTTCAAATCGCATTGGCTTATAAGGATAAAGATCTAAATTGACACCTTCTCCACCTTTAAACCAGATTAAATTATTAGGTTTGCAATAATTACCATTAAGAAGCACTTCTGCATTTGCAGCATTTAAACAAATGATCTTATTAGAACGTCTCAAACTAAATTTATACAAACTACGACCAATCCTTTTTTTTAATGAATTACCCTCAAATACATACCCCAAACCAGCCACCATAGCAACGCATGGTAATTTCAATAACCTTGCAGCTATTGTTCCATAAATATTTGGTTTAATTGTATAATGAAATATTATATCGGGAAGCTCTTTTTTATAAATCATATATAGCTCCCAAAAATATTTTAAATCAGAAAAGGGATTAATGCTATTCGGACTTAGCGATACAAGATTCACTTTCCATTTTTTAGAAAGCTTCTCCAATTCCACTTCTGTGACCTTCTGTTTAGCAACGACAATAACAATCTCATACCCCATTTTCTCATATTCATCAATAACTTCTTTACGAAAATGAATAAGGCCACTTAAACAATTATTACAAAAAAGAATTTTCTTCATAATTAGATATTTAAACATAGGACTTCACACAAATGATATTTCACTAATATATAGCATCATTACTGTCTCATTAAAATCTAAAAGAGTTCTTTGAAATATTTGAAATTTAGTTAGTTACAACGATTCTCCGAGCGAACGGACTTGAATTTGTAGCTTTGCATCAGATTAATCCGATGGCATATGTTCCAAGACAAATACGTCTTCGCTCAATTGGCTTCATTTCTGAATCGAAGTAAGTTTAACCGCATAGTCACCAAGTATGATGGTGACAAATATGTGAAGCGCTTCACCTGCTGGAATCAACTACTTGCTTTGATGTTTGTCCAACTTTCTAATTGTGAAAGTTGGCGAGATTTGATCGTTGCTCTTGAAGCCCATCATTCCAAATGTTATCATTTAGGAATGGGTAAAAATGTATCAAAGTCATCGCTGGCAAGAGCAAATCAAGATAGAGACTATCACATCTTTGAAGAATATGCTTACAACCTGGTTAGCGAAGCACGACAAAAGTGTGCTAATCATATTTTCAAACGTAAACGTCCTTTTTTCCGCATACAATTACTATGTCGACTGTAAAACAACCGATTACAAAGTTCTTAGTACGCGATA
>NZ_JAMZEE010000023.1:0-69493 GCF_024704895.1 Bacteroides muris (ex Fokt et al. 2023)
ACAAAAAAGCCAACTAATTCGCAACATTTTGTGTATGAATTAGTTGGCTAATTTTATACTATCTACTGAATCTCCCTTATTATCACACAATCTCAATCCCCTGCTTCTTGCAAAGTTGTAATCCCAGGTCTTTCAACTTGAATTTCTGTATCTTGCCACTTCCCGTCATGGGGAATTCTTCGATGAAGAAGATATACTTGGGTATCTTGTAGCGTGATATTTTGCCGATGCAGAAGTCTCGTACATCCGATTCGTGCATATCCACTCCTTCGTGCAGGATGATGAAAGCGCCTACGGCTTCACCGTACTTTTTAGACGGAATACCGGCTACTTGCACATCTTTTACGCCTTCCAGTTGATAGAGGAACTCTTCTATTTCGCGCGGATAAATATTCTCACCACCGCGGATAATCATGTCCTTGATGCGCCCTGTGATGCGGTAATTGCCGTCCTCGTCCTTTACTCCAAGGTCTCCTGAGTGCAGGAAGCCGTTCTTGTCAATGACTTCGGCTGTAGCTTCCGGGTTTTTGTAGTACCCCTTCATGGTGTTGTAGCCGCGGTTGCACATTTCACCTTGTACGCCTATAGGACATTCTTCTCCGGTTTCGGGGTCGATGACTTTTACTTCCGTATGCTCAAAGTCGTGCCCTACGGTGTTGCAACGTACGTCGAACGGGTCGTCTATCCGGGTGGCCGTCATTCCGGGAGCAGCTTCGGTCAGCCCGTAAACGCTGGTTACCTTCATGTACATTTTCTCTTCCACCTGCTTCATCAGCTCTACCGGGCAGAGGGAACCTGCCATGATGCCCGTACGGAGGCTGGACATGTCGAACATATCGAACATCGGATGGTTCAGTTCGGCAATGAACATGGTGGGTACGCCGTAAAGCGCCGTGCAGCGTTCCTTGTGAATGGAAGCGAGCACTACCAGCGGGTTGAAGCGTTCCACCATTACTTCCGTGCAGCCGTGTGTCAGGCAGTTCATGGTGGCAAGTACCACACCGAAGCAATGGAACAATGGTACACAGACGCAGAGTTTGTCATCGGCGGTAAACTTCATGTGTTCACCGGTAAGAAAGCCATTGTTGGCAATGTTGTAGTGGGTAAGCATGACACCTTTCGGAAATCCTGTAGTGCCGGACGTGTATTGCATGTTCACTACATCGTGGCAGGTCACCTGACTCTTGAGCTCATTCAGGCGTCTGTCTTCTATATTGTCGCCCAAGAGGAGTATTTCGGTGGTATTGTACATGCCCCGGTGCTTTTCTTGGCCCACATAGATGACGTTTTTCATATAAGGGAAACGTTCGCTTTTCAGGTGTCCGCGCTGGCAGGTTTTCAGTTCCGGAAGCATGGTATAAGTCATCTGCACAAAGTCACTGTCCTTTTCGCCATTGACGATGCAGAGGGTATGCATGTCGGAGTTCTGGCAGAGATATTCCAGTTCAGACTGTTTGTAGTTGGTGTTCACCGTTACGTAGACAGCACCAATCTTGGCGCAAGCGTATAACAGAGTCAGCCAGTCGGGTACGTTGGCTGCCCAGATGCCTACGTGTGTTCCCCGTTCCACGCCGATGGCAATCAGTCCTTTGGCCATGTCGTCCACCCGGCGGTTGAACTGGCTCCAGGTGAAACGCAGGTTGCGGTCGGAGTAAACGATATATTCTTTGTCTGGTGTTGTCGCGGCCCAATGTTCCAACCATTGGCCGAGGGTGCGTTCGTATAACATGATGCGGAACTTTCCATTAATTTAAATTGGTGTATAAACTACTGCAAGTATCTTGGCTGCCTGTCCTTCGTAAGCGTGTACGTGGTGCGGAACAATGGAATCGTAATAGATGCTGTCGCCTTCTTCGAGCAGATAGGTGTTTTTGCCGTAACTGATTTCCATGGTTCCTTCCATCACCATGATGAATTCTTCGCCTTCGTGTGAGGAGAGTACAAAGTCATTGTCGTCCGTAGCGGCCACATCAATAATAAACGGCTCCATATGGCGGTCGGCTTTGGATTTGGAGAGTGAATGATACTCCATATGCTTGCGGCTGTGGATAGCATTGTTGGAGAAACTGATGCTGTTATGCGACTCGTTCTTACGGCAGACCACGGGACTGTTCTCATCTTGGTCGTCAAGAAAAGTTCCCAAACGCACCCCCAGCACGCGCGCTATCTTGATGAGAGGAGCCAGTGACGGGAGGTCAATGTTGTTTTCTATACGTTCTATCTGTTCGATGGCAAGTCCCGAACGTTGTGACAGTTCTTCCATGCTGATAGATTGGCTTTCGCGGAGCGATTTAATCTTTTCTCCTACAATTTTGCTGGTGTCCATAATGGTAATCAATCTCTAAGGTTATGATTTATAATTGTTAAATTGCAAAAATAAGAGAATCTTTGGCTTGTTGCAACATTCTTGGAAAAAAAAGTTTGTTTTGTGGCCGCAGCTCATTTAAAACAGACTTTTACGCTGGCTGCGTTTGAAAAAGGTATAAGATATGGAGGAGGTGCGGCTTAGGTATTTGCAGGACACTTATATATAATAAATGTATAGTCAGGCAATTTATTCATCTGGTTGTGCACAGTTATGTTGCGAAACGAAGAGTTTAATTCGTTAGACATCTGTCTAATGAGAAAAAATGGCGTTCGAAGATATTAAAAGACGGAAGGAGAAGCTAAAAGATGCGCGTTTTCTAATATGGAGTCGTGCAGATAAAAGTTCAAATAGGTTTCTATTAAGGAAACATACGACATTGAAAATGTTAAAACTGCTAAAATCAGTCAGTATGATGCTGTTCCTCATGGGGCTTTCCACCGGAGCAGCTTACGCAGTTTCCAATACGGGAACTGACGATGTGCGAATCACACAACAGAGTGCTACGTGTACGGGTGTCGTAACAGACTCCACAGGCGAAACCGTCATCGGTGCGTCCGTCGTGGTGAAAGGTACTACCAACGGTACCATTACCGGTCTCAATGGTGATTTCACTTTGAACAACGTGAAGAAGGGCGACATCATCCAAATCTCTTTCGTGGGTTACAAGACCATAGAAGTGGCTTGGGACGGCAAACCCATCAAAGTGAGCATGGAGGACGACTCTCAGACGTTGCAGGAAGTGGTGGTAACCGCCCTCGGCATCAAGCGCGAGAAGAAAGCGTTGGGTTACGCCATGCAGGAAGTGAAGGGTGACGCTTTGGTGGCTGCCCGCGAAACCAATTTGGCGAACGCCTTGAGTGGTAAGGTGTCCGGTGTGCAGATTATCCGTTCAAGTAACGGTCCTGCCGGTTCTTCTAAAATCCAGTTGCGTGGTGCCAACTCTGTGACGGGTACCAACCAGCCGTTGATTGTGGTCGATGGAACGCCACTGGATAACTTCACCGGCGCCGACAACAATGACTTTTGGAACCCATCTACCGATATGGGTAACGGCCTTTCGGATATCAATGCCGAGGACATCGAATCCATGTCAGTATTGAAAGGTGCATCTGCCGCCGCCCTCTACGGTTCGCGTGCCGGTAATGGCGTCATCTTGATTACTACCAAGAAAGGTTCGCAGAACCCGGGTCTGGGTATCACCATCTCCAGCTCTATCTCCATCGAGGACGTATTCATGAAGCCCGACCGCCAGATGCTCTTCGGTCAAGGTTCCGATGGCATTTATAACGCGCAAAGCGGTAGTAACTGGGGACCGGTCATCGACGGCAAGATGGTGGAGGACTGGGAAGGAAAGTCTGTTCCTTTCAAGTACTACGACAACGTGGGAAACTTTTTCAAGACAGGCGTCAACGCCACGGAGAACGTCGCTTTCTCGCAGCAGTACAACAAGACTTCCGTCTATACCTCTTTTACCAGACTGGATGACTTCTCCAAGATTCCGGGTGCAGACTACAAGCGTACCAATGTGACTACCCGCATTGCCTCTACCTTTGGTAAGGACGACCGTTGGAGCATTGACGGTAAAGTGCAGTACATCAACTCTTACGCCAAGAACCGTCCCATCTCCGGTCAGAATGCAAACAACTATTTCTATGCCATGTACTCCTTCCCGCTCACGATGGACATTACCCGCTTCAAGCAGGCTGTGGATCCGACGGACGGCAGCATGTACTGGTGGGCAAAAGGTAACAGCCGTAACCCCTACTGGTCCAAGGATCACAGTACTAACGAGGATAGCCGTAACCGTTTCTTGATGAACTACTCGATGAAATATCAGTTCACAGATTGGTTGAACGCTGAAATTCGTTTCGGCAGCGATATGTACTACACAGAAACCGAAACCAAGCTGACTTCCGGCGGACCGGATTCTGAAACAGGCCGTTACAGCGTGGGCGAACAGAAGTTCTATGAAAACAACTACAGCTTCTTGATTACTGCACAGAAAGACCAGGTGCTTGGCAAGTTCGGTGGCGTGGTTACCTTCGGTGGTAACTTGATGCAGCGTCGTTCGACGGGTATCAGTACCTCGGCAAGCGAACTCATTGTTCCCGACCTCTTCTGGATTACCAACTCCGAGTCTTCCAAACGTGACATTTCGCAGACCCTCTCTCATCGCAAGATTAACTCCTTGTATGGTACGTTTGGCGTAAATTACGACGGTTGGGTGTTCTTGGACGGTACGTTCCGTAACGACTGGTCTTCCACGTTGAGCAAGGAAAACCGTTCCTTCTTCTATCCTTCAATCAGTGCATCGTGGGTCATCAGCGATATGGTGAACAAGACGGGACACGAAATGCCTTCCTGGTTCACGTATGCCAAGACGCGCGTCTCTTTCGCACAGGTTGGTAACGACATGGACCCCTATCAGTTGTATAACACTTACTCCATCGGTTCCGATGGTTTCACTGGCGGTGTTACAGGCAATACAGGCGGCACCTTGTACAACGACAGGGTACGCAGCGAGCTGATTTCTTCTTGGGAAGCAGGTTTGGAAGTACGTTTCTTCAACAACCGTTTGGGCTTCGACTTCGCTTGGTATAAGTCGAACGCACGTCGCCAGTTGCTGAACATGCCGATGAACTCACTTTCCGGTTACAGCCAGTATAAAATCAATGCCGGTGACATCCAAAACACAGGTATCGAAATCATGCTGAATGCCACTCCGGTGCAGACCAGAGACTTTACGTGGGATACGCAGGTGAACTTCTCGCAGAATAAGAACAAGATTATCGAACTGGAGAAAGGCATCGAGGAATATCGTCTGGGCGGTTATGACAATCTGAAAATCATTGCCAAGGCTGGCGGTAACTACGGTGAAATCTGGGGTACTACGTTCACGCGTGTGACCGATAAGAGCAGCCCTCACTACGGCAAACTGTTGCTGAATTCCAGCGGTCTGCCCCAAGGCAATTCACAGATGACGAAACTGGGTGACCAGCAGGCTACTTGCCTGGTAGGTTGGACCAACACTTTCACTTACAAAGGATTCACGCTGAGCGCATTGGTTGATGCCCGTTTCGGCGGTAAGATTTTCTCCGGTACCAACCGTGCCCTGCAATCCAATGGTACGGCAGCTTGTACCGTGGTGGGCGGCAAGCGTGAGAAATTCGTGGTTGACGGCGTGATTGCCGACGGAAACGGCGGATACAAAGTGAGCGATGTTGAGGTGACTCCGCAACAGTACTGGGCAGCCGTTACCGGCTCAACAGGTAACCTGGGTATCGGCGAGGCAAACCTTTACGATGCCTCCAACATTCGTTTGCGTAACCTCTCCTTGAGCTACGCTTTCCCCAAGAAGATGCTTTCCAAGACTCCGTTCCAGCAAATGAAGCTGGGTGTTTCCTGCAACAACGTATGGATGATTAAGAGTCACCTGAACGGTGTTGACCCCGAATCAGTCTTTGCAACAAGCACCAATGCTACCGGTTTCGAGAATATGTCTTCTCCCACTTCACGGACATACTTGTTTAATGTAACCCTTGGTTTCTAATCCTATAATATCAGAATTACAATGAAAAAGATAAATAAATATCTCTATGGGTTCCTGTTGGGAACCATGACTGTCGGGTTGGTTGCTTGTGACGACTTCGACGAAATCAATCTGAGCCCTTCCGCTGCCGGTGCGGAAAGCATGCGCCCGGACTACCTGCTTGCCACCTCTTTCCAGAAAGCACAGCAGAACCCGAACGACAACGAACGTGTATTTGTTTACAATTGGGCTTCTATTGCCCGCGTCATCGGTGAAAATACCTTCGGATGCGCCGCCCGCTACAGCGACGAGTACAACGGCTGCCTTTACAGCTTCTCGTCCAACTCCATCAGTGCAGCCACCAATGCCATCAAGCTTGTGGACGAAAACGAGGCTGCCGGAAACTACAACGAGCGTGAGAAGAAATATAACAACAATATACGGCAGATTGCCCGCATCTGGCGTTGTATGGTCATTGCGGACTTCACCGATTGCTTCGGCCCTTACCCGCTGAACGCTTTCCAAGGTGTGAACCCCACGTTCAACAGCGTACAGGAAGTATACGACTTCATGCTTTCCGAACTGAAGGACGCACAATCCAAATTGGTGATGGATATTGATATTAGCGAAAAGGAGTCCAAACAGGACGCGGCTTTCAAACTGAACCCGACGAAATGGCAGAAACTGGCGAATTCCCTCCGTCTGCGCTACGCCATGCGTCTCTCCGAGGTGGATGCGGCAAAAGCCAAGAGCGAGTTTGAAGACGCTGCTCGCAGCGCGTTGCTGACAGACAACGCTGATTTGTTCGGTTTCCAGGAATATGGTGGATGGAGCGACTGGGAAGGTGTTTACAACCGTCCGTGGGATGACAATGTCATCTCTCAATCCATGGTCAACATCCTCACCGGTATCGGCGGCATCAAGACGGCGGAGAGTTACAATGCCATCACCGAAAGTACGGCCGACATCACTCCTTACGTGAAGCCCATGAACTACATCGGTCTGGAATTCAAGAACCACTATCCTGAAAATACGGATAACCCGATGAACTACCAATGGCTGGATGGTGTGCCCGAATCGGTTGACCCCCGCGCCTTCGTGCTCTACAACCTGCCGAACGATGCAACGGCAAACACTTACAGTGACGAGGCCAAGCAGACGGTGGCAGAAGAGGGTAATTCAAGTTATAAAGAGCGTGGTATGCTGGATACAGACGGAGAAACTTATACTTGGGGAAAAATAAACGCTACATTGACCTTCAATGGTGCGCTTTCCGGTGTAAGAACCGCTTGGAGTCCGACATTCAAGTTCAACGAAGTGGTGGTCAATAGTTGGAACACTTGCTCTTTCCTGAGCGAGAAGTATCGCAACAACTCGAAGGCACGTATCTGGTTCGGTCCGTGGGAGACTCACTTCCTGCTGGCTGAAGCTGCCGTTCGCGGATGGAGTGCCGGTACGGATGCCAAGACGGCTTACGAGGCAGGCGTTACCTCCAGTTTCGCTTATCACGGACTGGAGCGTTATGCAAGCGCATACTTGGCTTCGGAAGTATACAATCGTGTAGGTACATCGGCAAGTTTTGACCACACCGCAGAACCCGTTGACTTCGAGGCTGACTATGTGGACGGCTATACCAAGACCGCCGGCAAGAAAATGTATCACTATCCCGATGCTTCCAAGGCTCTGTACAAGGGTCACAAGCTGAACGATGCCCTGTCGAAGATTATCACGCAGAAGTATATCGCCAACACTCCTTACGGTGTGGTTGAAATGTGGAACGATCGCCGTCGTTTGGGGCTGCCGTTCTTTGAAGTGCCTGGTGCAGAAACCGTATTGACCGGTTCGGATATGGACAACGCAAAGACTTACGACCCCGTTACCCAGTCTTGCAAGAACGGTCAGACATGGGGTATGTTCACTCAGCGTATGCGCTACCCGACCTCTTTGGAAAATGCGGACGTGACCGAATACAACCACGCGTTGCAGCTCCTCGGTGGAGAGAACAACATGATGGTTCCGCTTTGGTGGGCTATCAAGTAAGATTGAGATAGAATAGGAAAAGGAAGGGGGTATCAGAACAAACTTTCTGTTTCCTTTTGATTAGGCACGGATTACACGGGATACACGGATTGGCAAAAGAAAAAAATCCGTGTAATCCGTGAAATTCGTGCCTGAGTTCTATCATTATGTTAGTCTTTCTTCATTTCGACACACCTAAATGTGTCTGAAAAGGTATACTTTTATATATGACAATGAAAACAAGAGCACTTTGCATTGACTTGCTGGTGGTATGGGGAAGCGTTATGCTTGCCAATGCCCAGCAGTCCACAGGCTATTACTTCAAAGAATTCACCGCCGGGAAAGTCCTGTTGAGGAACCGGCAGTTTGCCAAGGGCAAGTTTAACTACGATTGCATCAACAAGGAGATGCATTTCCTGAACGGAACGACGGACATGGTCGTAGAGAATCTGGATGACATCGACACGATAGCCGTGGACAAGCATCGTTTCATTCCGTTTGGAGGACATTTCCTGGAAGTGCTGACCGACCGTAACGCCACTCTTTTTGTCGACTGGAAGATACTTCCGAAAAGTGTAGGGAAAAAGGGAGCCATGGGAACCGTCACCCAAGGAAGCGTGCAGGCGATTGATGTCAACGCGCGCTACCAGCGTGTCAACGGCGAACAGGACCTGGACCTTTCTGTCTATAAGATGGCAACGGAGAACACTTATTATATATGTGTAGAAGGCAAATGGAAGAAATTCAGGAACGCGAAAACCTTGTTGGCACTTTTCCCTAAAGGGAGGCAGCAGGAGATGAAAGCGTTCATGGAGCGTGAGAAAGTCGACTTTGAGAATCCGAAAGAGATATTGAAAGTGCTCGTTGTGCAATCAGCATGGAATGAATAAGAAGAGCGGGAAACTTCCCAAAGGGGACTTCCCGCTCTTTCAATGGTTTTGGCGCAAGTAGATTACTTACGTAAGCCGAGTTCTTTGACGATAGCACGATATCTGGTGATGTCGCGGTCCTTCAGGTAAGTCAGCAATGCACGGCGTTTACCTACCAACATAGTCAAAGCTCTTTCTGTACTATAATCCTTTCTGTTGAGCTTAAGGTGCTCAGTCAGATGAGCAATACGGTAGGAAAACAAAGCTATCTGAGCCTCAGCTGAGCCAGTATCAGTGTTAGACTTTCCGTATTTGCCGAAGATTTCTTGCTTTTTAGCAGCGTCTAAATACATAATGTTTAATTAAAAGTTATTATAAATTATTCCCTTTCGGGGCTGCAAAGATAGGGATAAACTTTTATATCACAATGATATTCAGCAAAAAAATCATATCTATACTGCATATCTAATCCAAAATCACTAACTTTGCCGCCTGAAAATAATAGGTATTATATGCAAAATATTAGAAACATTGCAATTATTGCCCATGTAGACCATGGGAAAACGACGCTCGTTGACAAGATGCTTTTGGCCGGAAACCTTTTCCGCAGCAATCAGAGCACAGGTGAATTAATGCTGGATAATAATGACCTGGAGCGTGAACGAGGTATAACGATTCTTTCCAAGAACGTTTCTATCAACTACAAGGACACCAAGATTAACATTATTGATACTCCGGGACACAGTGACTTCGGAGGTGAAGTGGAACGTGTATTGAATATGGCGGATGGATGCATCCTGCTTGTGGATGCTTTCGAAGGTCCTATGCCGCAGACACGGTTTGTATTGCAGAAAGCCCTGCAAATTGGCTTGAAGCCTATTGTTGTTGTGAACAAGGTGGATAAGCCCAATTGTCGTCCCGAAGAAGTGTACGAGATGGTGTTCGACTTGATGTTCAGTCTGGAGGCTACCGAAGAACAATTAGATTTTCCCGTTGTCTACGGTTCGGCCAAGAACAACTGGATGAGTACCGACTGGCAGCAGCCCACTGATAACATTTGTCCGCTTCTGGACTGTATCTTAGAGAATATTCCTGCTCCCGAACAGTTGGAGGGTACACCGCAAATGCTGGTTACTTCGCTGGATTATTCTTCGTATACTGGGCGTATTGCTGTGGGCCGCGTGCATCGTGGCACACTGAAGGAAGGTATGAACGTGTCTTTGGCAAAACGTGATGGGAGTATCGTGAAATCAAAAATCAAGGAACTGCATACGTTCGAAGGTATGGGCCGTGTAAAGGTGCGGGAAGTATCTTCCGGTGACATCTGTGCGTTGGTAGGTATCGAAGGATTCGAAATTGGAGATACAATCTGCGATTTTGAAAATCCGGAAGCGTTGCCGCCCATTGCCATTGACGAGCCTACGATGAGCATGCTCTTCACCATCAATGACTCCCCGTTCTTCGGCAAGGAAGGCAAGTTTGTTACTTCCCGCCACATCCACGACCGTTTGATGAAGGAGCTGGACAAGAATCTTGCCCTTCGCGTGCGCAAGAGCGAGGAAGACGGCAAGTGGATTGTTTCCGGCCGTGGCGTGCTTCATCTTTCCGTATTGATTGAGACTATGCGTCGTGAGGGATATGAGTTGCAGGTAGGGCAGCCGCAGGTAATCTTCAAGGAGATTGACGGCGTGAAGTGCGAACCTATCGAAGAGTTGACCATCAATGTTCCTGAAGAATATGCCAGCAAGATGATTGACATGGTGACCCGCCGTAAGGGTGAAATGGTGAAGATGGAAAGTACCGGCGAACGTGTAAACCTTGAGTTCGACATGCCGTCACGCGGTATCATCGGTCTGCGTACCAACGTGCTGACTGCTTCTGCCGGAGAAGCCATCATGGCGCACCGTTTTAAGGAATACCAGCCCTATAAGGGTGAGATTGAACGGCGTACCAACGGTTCTATGATTGCCATGGAGTCCGGTACGGCTTTTGCCTATGCCATTGACAAATTGCAGGATCGCGGTAAGTTCTTCATCTTCCCGCAGGAAGAGGTTTATGCAGGGCAGGTAGTGGGCGAGCACTCTCATGACAACGATTTGGTGATTAATGTTACGAAGTCCAAGAAGCTTACCAATATGCGTGCTAGTGGTTCGGACGACAAGGCACGTCTGATTCCTCCCGTACAGTTCTCTCTTGAAGAGGCTTTGGAATATATCAAGGAGGATGAGTATGTAGAGGTTACTCCCAAGTCCATGCGTATGCGTAAGGTTATTCTGGATGAGATTGAACGTAAGCGTGCCAACAAGAACTGATAAATAGAAAATTTTTTAGTTGCTATAATACGATAGGAGTGCCCTGCCGAAAGGTAAGGCACTCCTTTTTTGTTGTCATTCAAACGGGAATCAATCTATGAATTTTACTTTTGCCGCATTGCGGGATTTGGCGGCAGGCGCCTCATCCGGATAGCCGAAAGCAATGCAGTAAAGCAGCTGGTATCCTTCCGGAATATCCAGTCTCTTCAAATATTCGGCAGCAGCCGGAGTAGAGGTCATGAAGCGCGTAGGACCGCCCAAGCAGCAAGAACCGATTCCCATGGACCAAGCTGATAGAATCATATTCTCACCCATCAGTCCGCAATCAATTTGCGAAAGGTCATATGCCAGGTCATTGGCAATAAATACCACTGTAGAAGCATTGCGGAACATGTTCTTGAATTTCGGGTCTTCGGCGGCTTTGGGATTTTCCTTCTTGTAGATTTCCGTAATGCCGTTGATGAAATCCGGGTTATCCACTACACGCACTTCCCACGATTGCTTGTTCTGTCCGTTGGGTGCATTGATACCGCAATCCAGGATAATCTGCATGGTGTCGCGGTTCACGGCTTGTGGTTTGTACTGGCGGATGCTGCGGCGTGACATAATGGTTTCAATCACCGCACTTGCTTTGCTTTCATCTACATTAGACTTCGTTGTTTGAATCTCTTTCTGAATTTGGGCACCACAACTGCAAAGTAGGAATAAACTTGCACCTGTCAACATTTGTTTGATACGTTTCATATTGTCTTGATAATTGGTGTTTGCAAATCTAGTAAAAAGGGATAATAAATCAGTGCAAATCCGGCAAAAAGGGGAAGAAGGCTCCTTGTAAGCCCTCTTCCCCTCCCAATGATTTTAAGATTTAAATTGAAGGTGAAGATTGTGTCTATTCATTCGTATCCGGTGCTTCCGGGTCTTCAACAGTAACCGAATAGAACTTGAATATGGACATAGTCCAGAACACGCTCTTTGAATTAGTTTCGTTGACTACAATACGTATCTGTTTAAACGGTTGTTCCACATCAAACACTTCCGAAGCATAGGTCCCGTCACCGGCAATGCCGTCAGCCTCTTTGGTGAAGTTCTTTATCAAGAACCACTCGTTGCCATCCATGCTACCCATCAAATCAAAATCTGTAGGTCTGTTGTTGGCATTACGCGGCGCGTATTCAAATCTATAAGCTTCCGTAATTTCTTTCTTCAAGTTTACTTGCAACCAGTGCGGTCCCGGAATCTCTACACTCCATGCCGTATGGAAGAATGTACCTGTATTTCCATCCAGCAAATTGGCGATAGGACCTTCGCTGGGTTCCTGCGCGTTTGTAGATAAATCAGCGGCAGTCAACGCAATTTGTGTGCTGACGTAAGTCGGCTCTGCCGGCTCTGAAACCTTTGAAATGCTCTGTAAGGCACTTCTGTCGCCCGTGGCGCTGACACTCTGCACCGTAAAGTTATACTCCCCGTATTTGGCGCGAGTATCCGGGATTTCGATGCTGTTTGCATAGACGCTTGCGGTACGCATCACATCCTTTTTCAACAATGGATCGTAATACTTCACCTCAATATAACGGATATTAGACTCTTCTGGAGTGTTCCAGCGCAATATAATGCAGCCCGGAGTACTTTCGGCTGTCAAATCAGTGATTTCACCCGGAGTAATACCGCTCTCGTTGTCGCAGCTGGTGAGCAGGGCAGCTCCGGAGAGGAGCAACCCTACAAAATATTTAAGTGTATTTTTCATTTTCATACTGTTTTTTCATTAATAACCAGGATTCTGAACCAGATTCAGATTTCTGTTGACATCTTCCACGGGGACAGGCATCAGATATTGAGTGGGGCTCTCGAATTTGCGTTCAAAAGAAACTTCTGATTCTTGTGCGAATTCTTCAATATTCTTACCCAAAATATTCATACCTTTTGCTTTTACACCGAAATGACGCTCGGCATCCTTCCAGCGGCGCAAATCCCAGAAAGTGTGATTCTCCAGATAGAACTCGATAGTACGCTCTTGACGCACAATCTCACGCATCTTGTTCTGGTCTAATGTGGCAATGCCATTCCAGGAAGTTTCCACATCAGGTATGCCGGCACGTTTACGAACTTCGTTCAAATACTTCTTGGCATTGGACAAATCGTTGCATTCCACACAAGCTTCGGCATACCCCAGATAAAGTTCGGCCAGACGGATTACCGGCCACGGATAAAATGGAGGATAGTACAGAGATGTACGTACACTATAACCCGGCACTACTCCTTTCTTGTTCAGGTATCCGGTAGGTGAATAGTTGTTTGTGCGCAACGTGCTTCCTTCCGGCTGGCGTGAAGTGTTGCCGCCAATCACAAAGTCACAGACCAATTTGCCCTGATTGACAGCCAAATTGTATTTCTGGTAACTTGCATCAGCATCATAAGCGCCATTGCCGTCCGTGGCGCTCAGAATTTCATAGAAACCTCCTTGGAAGGCCACCCAAGCGTAGAAACGGGGTTCGCGATTCAGATTGAACCGGATGGTCTGTGCTTCAGGATCACCGATGCTTGCATTCTCCTCGCCCAAAGTGGTCGATTCATAAATGCTGTTGCCTTTCGGGAAAGCCGGATCCGCATCAATCGGCAGACCGTTTTCGGTATAGAAACGCTTCAGCATGGCAAGTGTCGGAGACACGCCATTGTATGCCGAACCATTGCAGAAAGGCAAAGACTTGTTCTGTATACTGTAAGCACCTTCCGAGCGGCAATCAGCCCAAATCACCTCGTTATTGGCAGGCTCGATTACCGTATAGCGCAACGTGTGCTGCACCGGATCTACCGGTTCCACGTTATCAAAACCGTCCAACATATAGTCCGTTTTCTTGTAGAGCCCGTATCCGGCAGCTTCTGCCACACGGATAGCTTCTTCGTATGCGCTCTTGGCTTTCTGCCATTTGCCGGCATCGTATGTAAGAGGCATCAGTGCGTTGCCGTCCTTATCTTTAAAGTCGGCATAGAACTCACTGTTTCCATTGAACAAAGGAGATGCTGCATAAAGCAACATTCTGGCTTTGATGGACTTGGCAGCCACACTGGTGGCCAGCCCGTAATGCTCGTTGACGCGGGTGGCGGGCAGGCCTTCGGCCGATTCGTCCAGCATCTGGCATACATAGTCCACACACTCGTCATAGGAAGAACGGGGCGAATATTGGTCGGCAGGTGTAATCAGTGAAGGCTCTTCCTTTACCAGAATTACCGGACCATAGCTACGCACCAGCAAGAAGTGATAGTAACCTATCAGGAACTTGGCTTGGGCAATGTAATCGGCCTTGACGGATGCCTCCAATGCCGGAACCTTGTCAATGTTGTTTAATAGGATGTAGCACTGCTTGATTCCTTGGAACAAAGAGTTCCAATAGGAAATAACCGGACGGGAAGCGGAATAGTTTCCTTTCGGAAAAGAAGCGAATGTTTCATGCTCAAATGCTGTTACCACCTCATCAGCGGTAAAAAGATCGAGAGACGAGGTGCCGTTTCTCGGATTGGGGATATAAGCATAGCAAGAATAGATGAAACGTCTGGCTGCTTCCTTGTCCTCAAACGCATCTTTTTCTGTAGCTTTTTCATCGGGAACCACGTCCAGATAATCGCACGAAGACAAAACACCCAACAGCAAACACGCCATCACGATGAATATTTTATAGAACTTTTTCATACTGTTCATTTTTATCGGGTTATTTAAATGTCAATTGGAAACCAACGTTGAAAGTACGCTGTGTAGGATAACTTAAGCCTTTACCTCCACCCATTTCCGGGTCCCAAAGCTTAAACGGAGAGAAAGTCAGCAAGTTGATGCCGCTGATGTAGAATCTGGCTTTCTTATATGTATAGCCGATTTCTGCATTTTTCAGTTTTAGGAAAGCACCGTTGCGCAACCAATAGTCGGAGGATTGCATGTTGTGATTGTTATCGTTCTTGGTCAGACGCGGATGGCTGGCATTCGGGTTCTGGTTGGTTTCAGACCAATAGTCATCGGCAATCCAAGACAATACATTACGGTTATACTGCGTTCCGAAAGGAGCGAAGCCAGACATCATCAGCGAAGTATTCGCCACTCCCTGGAAGAAGAAGGAGAAGTCCCAGTTTTTATAGGAGAGAGAGGGTCCGAAACCGTAAACGATTTCCGGTACGGTGGGATAGCCCATGGCTACGCGGTCATCACTGGTGATTTTTCCATCATAATTACCGTTTTTGTCCGGTTGGTCCACATATTTGATGTCACCCGGAGCAATAGCGATATTGCCCAATGTAGAAGTCGGATTGTTGTCGATATCGGCTCTGTCTATATAAAGACCGTTGGATATATAGCCGTAGATGGTGTTGAGTTTCTTACCGATGTTTGAAAGCGTAGGACGTACGCCTGGAGCTTCGTCATATTCCAGAATCTTGTTGTGCGCATAAGTAAACGTGCCCTTGAACTGAATGGCAAGGTCCTTGTTCAATTGTCTGCCATAATCTACTGACAAGTCGAAACCGCTGTTCTTTACTTTGGCCAGGTTACCGTAAACGGCTGTACTTGCCGTACCCAGGTAGTTAGGAATGGAGTAGCGCTGTTGGAAGATGTCGCGGCGGATTTCGCGGAATACGTCCACATTGATATTCAATGAATTGAATAGCTGCATATCAAATCCTACGTTCAGTTTCTCGCCCACTTCCCATGTCAGGTCGTTGTTCTGATAACGTGTATACACGGGGCCGTTTAAAGTAGTCTGCTGCTTGTCACCGGTGGTGAAGCTTGCATTATCGCTCTGTAGGGTGATGTCCGACATATAGATGAAACGGATAATCTGGTTGCTTGAATCTAACAGCTGGTCGTTACCTACCAGACCGTAAGAAGCACGGAGTTTCAGGCTGGAGATGATATCTTTTATCGGTTCAAAGAAAGCTTCTTGGCTAACGTTCCATCCCACAGCTACCGAGGGGAAAAATCCCCATTTATGTCCTTTGGCAAAGTTTTCGGAACCGTTGTAACCGGCATTCACTTCCATCAGGTAGCGGCCGGCATAATCGTATGATGCACGACCGGCAAAACCCATTTTGCGACGGGGAAGAGATGCCACCAAGTCAGTAGGAGCATTGCTGTCATATTGGTCGATATTCCACAACACCATTCCATTGAAATTATGGTTGCCGAATTTCTGGTTATAGTCCAGATATGACTGGAAATAAATGCGGCGGTCTCCGCCAACATAAGAGGTCGTACTCAGTACTGGCTTAGTAGGGTTGGACGAACCGAACGGAGAAATCGTCATGTTATAGGTACCGTCCGGATTCTGTTCATATCCGGTCAAGGTATAACGGTTAATGCCTTGACTACGCATGGTGGTCGTCTTGTTATAGTTTTTATAAGAGAACAAGGCCTTGAAACGGAGTCCTTTCAGCAAGAAGTCCAGTTTCTGTTCAAAATCGATATTGGCCATCACCGTACTTTCAAAGATATCCTGATAACCGTTGGTCAGACTTGCCATGGGGTTCACGGCTCCCTGGTCGTTACCGCCGGCGTAAGCTCCCCAATATACCCAGTTATTTACGCCGTCTGCCGGATAAGCGATGGGGAAGTCTACCGGGTTGGAGTTCATTACGGCTCCATATAGGTCACCCACAGAGGTGTTTGGCTGAGTCAGGTCATTCAGCTGTACATTCAGGTGCAAGGAGATAGTAGAGCTTTTGGACATGTGGAAGTCAATATTGTTTTGAAAAGTATATTTCATCAAATCAATATTGTTCTTATAAGAGAAATACTTGGAAGCCTCGTTCTTCAACATACCGGTTTCGTGATTGACACCTACGTTCATGAAATAGGTGATTTTTTTCGTACCGCCGCGAATATTGAAGTTTGCCTTCTGGTTGAAAGCCATGTCATTGAACAATGATCCGTACCAATCTACATTCGGCCAGATATAAGGATTCACGCCATTGCGTGTGTTGTTAATCTGTTCTTGGGTATACAGAATGTTTCCGGTCTGTTCACTGGTCACGGCTTCATTGTAAAGTTCCATGTAACGGTAGCCGTCTACGAAACTTGGAATTTGGGTGGGAGTAGTGATATTCGTTTCCACGCGCACACCAATGATGGGCTTTTCCGAATCGGCACCACTTTTCGTGGTAACAATCATTACACCATTTGCACCACGTGTACCATACATGGCTGTGGCCGTGGCGTCTTTCAAAATAGAGAATCCTTCGATGATTTCGGGATCAAGTGCATTGAGGTCGGCGGAACTGACTTCCACGCCATCCAGAATAATCAACGGTGAAGTCATACCACTCAAAGTAGATATACCGCGGATGTAGAAATCGGAGCCATTACTACCCGGTTGTCCGCTACGTTGGTAGGCAATCACACCGGAGAGACGCCCGGCAAAAGAGTTGGATAAGTTAGATGACGGTACTTTCAAGTCCGAAGGTCGCACGGTTTGTATGGAACCTACCACGCTTTCTTTTTTCTGCCCTGTACCGAAAGCCGTTACTACAACTTCATCCAGGACTTCGCTGTCTTCCTTTAATGTAATTCTGAGTGAAGTCTGATTTCCTACTTTGATTTCTTGCGTTACGAAACCAATGAACGAAATCACCAAAACGTCTTTCGGAGAAACATTGATGGAAAAATTACCGTCAACATCGGTAATAGTCCCTAGATTGGGTTTGCCTTTTACTTGGATAGTTACGCCGATTATCGGCTCTCCTGTCTCATCTACCACTGTACCTTGCATTTTACTTGCTTGTTGCACAATGGCCGATTCATTGATAATAGGAACTTCTACTGCTTGTGCCCCAAGGAAATATCCTCCTAAGAGGGCCACCAATAGTGCTTTCTTTCTCATAATACTTTTTACTAATTCAAGGTTTTGATTTTAAATGTTTTGATAAACTCTTTTTACTTTTTCCATGTTACATTAGGGTGGTTTCATTCTCTTTGTATAATTATAGTTAATAAAAAAGGTTTTATTTAATTAGGTTTTGAAGTCGTTTATCTTTTAAGTTCTGTAGGAACTTATTTCGTGTTTCCTATCAACCTCGTTCCTGTAGTGGGGTAGCATTAAAAGCCTTTTAGTCATATTTTTCCTGTACTGTCTTCCTGACAGACTTATGCACGTATCCTGCTTTCCGGTTGCACTAAGATGCCATAACATGGAAGAGTAGCACTATTCTATTAAATACTAAAATATTTAAAAAAAGAAACGTCAATTATTTCTTTTATTAAAAAGAACAGATATATTTGCAAAAGATAATTCATTTTAGCAAATTATTCCTTTGAAGCTTTACCGAGTTCCTACAGAACTTGTAGTACAATTTGCACATGAAGGCTTCCCAGAATTATTGTTTTCTGTATGGTGCGATTATAAGTGCTGATGATAAGTTTTTAATATTATCTGTTATTCAGGCTGCGTTGAAATTTCTTTCTATTTTTGAGGGTTGGCGGTGAAGGTGGCTTCGGAAGTGTGCGGAGTCATTATTTTACTGGTGGGCCGCGTTTTTATTGTGCAGACTAGCTTTTGAATTTGCTCATATAAAGAAAGCGGCTCCCGAAAACGGGAGCCGCTTTAACTTTATGCAAATTGCTGTTATTAGAGTTTCGGACCAGCGGTAACCAGAGCCTTGCCAGCTTCGTTGCCAGTGAACTTAGCGAAGTTCTTGATGAAGCGGCCAGCCAGGTCTTTTGCTTTTTCTTCCCATTGGCAAGCGCATTCGTAAGTGTCGCGAGGATCAAGAATCTTCGGATCTACGTTAGGCAATTCAGTAGGTACTACGAAGTCGAAGAAAGGAATAACCTTCGTCGGAGCTTTGTCGATAGAACCGTCGAGGATAGCGTCGATGATACCACGAGTATCTTTGATGGAGATACGTTTGCCGGTACCGTTCCAACCGGTGTTAACCAAGTATGCTTTAGCACCAACCTTGTTCATCTTCTTAACCAGCTCTTCTGCATATTTAGTAGGATGCAGGCTTAAGAAAGCAGCACCGAAGCAAGCAGAGAATGTCGGAGTCGGTTCAGTGATACCACGTTCTGTACCGGCCAACTTGGCAGTAAAGCCTGACAAGAAGTAGTACTGAGCTTGTTCAGGGTTCAGGATAGATACCGGAGGCAATACACCGAATGCGTCGGCAGACAAGAAGATTACCTGGTGAGCGTGAGGACCCTTGGAAACCGGCTTAACGATGTTGTTGATGTGGTAGATAGGATAAGAAACACGAGTGTTTTCAGTTACGCTCTTGTCGGCGAAGTCAATCTTGCCGTCAGCAGCAACTGTAACGTTTTCCAACAGAGCGTCACGCTTGATGGCAGCGTAAATGTCGGGTTCGCTTTCTTTATCCAGATTGATAACCTTAGCGTAGCAACCACCTTCGTAGTTGAATACACCTTCGTCATCCCATCCGTGTTCGTCATCACCAATCAACAGACGTTTCGGGTCGGTTGACAGAGTAGTCTTGCCTGTACCTGACAGACCGAAGAAGATGGCAGAGTCAGTGCCTTCCATGTTGGTGTTGGCAGAGCAGTGCATAGAAGCGATACCACGCAACGGGTTCTTGTAGTTCATGATAGAGAACATACCCTTCTTCATTTCACCACCGTACCAAGTGTTCAGGATAACCTGTTCGTTGGTCTTCAAGTTGAATACAGTAGCTGTTTCAGAGTTCAAGCCCAGTTCCTTGTAGTTGTCAACTTTTGCCTTGGAAGCATTGAATGATACGAAATCGGGTTCTCCGTAGTTAGCCAGTTCCTCAGCTGTGGGGCGGATGAACATGTTAGTTACGAAGTGAGCCTGCCATGCCACTTCCATGATGAAACGTACTTTCATACGGGTAGCGGGGTTGGCGCCACAGAAAGTATCGACAACAAACAGACGCTTGCCGCTCAGCTGCTTAACAGCCTTAGCCTTCAGGTCAGCCCAAGCTTCTTCAGAGCAAGGTTTGTTGTCGTTTTTGTATTCTTCAGAAGTCCACCATACAGAATCCTTGCTGGCTTCATTCATTACGAAGAATTTATCTTTAGGGGAACGACCGGTATAGATACCTGTCATTACATTTACAGCACCCAGTTCAGTTACCTGACCTTTTTCAAAACCTTCCAAACCTGGTTTGGTTTCTTCTGCGAACAGTACATCGTAAGACGGGTTGTGGAAAACTTCCTTCACGTCTTGGATACCGTACTTGCTTAAATCTAAATTTGCCATTTCTTTTAATGATTTAAAATGTTGGTATTTGGTTTATATTCTCTTTTCTTTAATTCCTTTTTTCCTTTGATTTACAAGGGAAAACGGGTGTAGAAAAATCTCTTTTTTCCTGCTTTTCAGTAAGTCCCTTGTCTTTCGCCTACAAAAGTAATACTTTCTTTTTAAAGAAAGGCCCTATTAGAGAAATTTTTCTCTAATGAGAAATCTTTTATAAAACCATAACAAGATCTGCTAACTGAATGTTGCAAATTGGGTGAAATTCGTTTACTTTGCAGCACATTAGCACATTTATAATTATGAAGGTTATTAACTTTGCCGAGGCAAATTCCGTTTTGAACCAATACGTGGCGGAAATCCGTGATGTAGCAGTCCAAGGTGACCGTATGCGTTTCCGGCGTAATATTGAACGCATTGGAGAGATAATGGCGTATGAAATGAGTAAGGAACTGACGTATTCCATCAAGCGGGTACAGACTCCTTTGGGAGTGGCACCGGTCAGCACCCCCGATGACGAGGTGGTGATTGCCACTGTTTTCCGTGCCGGACTACCCTTGCATACGGGTTTCTTGAACGTGTTCGACCGTGCCGGAAATGCGTTCGTTTCAGCTTACCGTTATTATAAGGATAAGGAATGCCGCACGGTGGATGTACACATCGAATACATCGCTACTCCGGATTTGTCCAAGAAGACATTATTGATTGTAGACCCGATGCTTGCCACGGGTGAAAGTATGGAACTGGCCTGGAAGGCTCTCATCACCAAGGGGATGCCGGCCAAGTTGCAGATAGCTTGTGTCATAGCCAGTCGGCAGGGTGTAGAACATCTGGAAAAGTTGTTTCCCGGAGATGAAGTAACCTTGTGGTGTGCAGCCATCGACCCGGAGATGAACGAGCATTCCTATATTGTGCCCGGGCTGGGAGATGCAGGAGATTTGGCGTTTGGCGAGAAAATCTGAGTTGCCTTTACTCTTATGAAAAACCCTTCATCTCTGCCTTGGAGGCTTTGATGAAGGGCATGATAAAACAAGGGCCATTCTTATATTACGTCGGGAAGATTACTTCACTTCCCACGTATCGTTGGTCATTAACAACTCCTCGAAGTTGTGGTATTTCTTCTGGGCGGATACTTCTGCTATTTGCGCCTCCACAGCCTCGTCGTAGGTAGGAGCTTCCACATCACGGATGACGCCGAGTGCAATCGGAAAGTCGGGACCTTCCATCAGGGCGAGCTTCAGTTGCAGGGTGTTGTCCTCGCAGTGGGCGTTGTGCACCAGGATGTCTTTTTCGGTGATTCCGTTTTCGCCCAGCTTCACTACTTTCAGGCCGAATCCTTCCTGCACCAGTCCATATTCATTGTTTTCGCCGAAGAGCATCGGTTCGCCGTGTTTCAGGTAGATGGCGTTCTTGGCACGGTCTTCCTTTTTGGCTACCATGTCGTGTGTGCCGTTGTTGAAGATAACGCAGTTTTGCAGTATTTCGCATACCGAAGCACCTTTATGGTTGTAGGCGGCTTTCAAGATGTCTATGGTACCGGCGGCATCGGTGGCTACGGCGCGGGCAAAGAAGTGGCCACGTGCGCCGAAGCAGAGTTCTGCCGGACGGAAGGGGTCTTCTACGGTACCGTAGGGCGATGATTTGCTGACGAATCCGCGGGGCGACGTGGGCGAGTACTGTCCTTTGGTCAAGCCGTAGATGCGGTTATTCAGTAGAATCATGTTTAGGTTGATGTTACGGCGGTTGGCATGGATGAAGTGGTTGCCGCCGATGGCGAGTCCGTCTCCGTCGCCCGACACTTGCCAGACGGCCAGTTGCGGGTTGGCCACCTTGCAGCCTGTGGCAATGGCGGCCGCACGACCGTGAATGGTGTTCATGCCGTAGGTATTCATGTAGTGGGGCAGGCGGCTGGAACAGCCGATACCCGAAATCACTGCGATGCTGTGGGGAGCCACGCCTATCTCGGCCATGGCTTTGTGCAGGGAGGCCAGGAAAAAGTGGTCGCCGCAACCCGGACACCAGCGGGGTTGTCCTTTCTTATAATCTTTTGCTGTATATTCGCACATAATGTTTTGCTTTAAAATTGATGGTTGGTTATTTATCCATTAACTTGCTGAAGGCTTCTGCCAGTTCGTTCACCAGGAACGGCTGTCCCTTTACTTGGTTGAACTGATAGGGCACGAATCCGTCTACTTTCATGCGCAGGTAGCCGGCGAACTGTCCCATGTTCTGTTCGGCCACTACGACTTTCTTGTAGCGCTTCATCACTTCGGCCGTGTTCTTGGGCAGCGGGTTGATGTACTTGAAGTGGGCCAAGGCCACCTTTTTGCCTGCTGAGCGCAGTTCGTCCATGGCGGCGTGCAGGTGTCCGTAGGTTCCGCCGAAGCCCACGATGAGCAGGTCGGCATCGTCGCGGTCGCCCAGCACTTCTACGTCGGGCACGGCAATCTTGTCTATCTTTTCCTGGCGCAGGTGCGTCATGAGGTCATGGTTTTCGGGATCGGTAGAGATGGCACCCGTCTTGTCGTCCTTCTCCAGTCCGCCCAAGATGTGGGCAAATCCTTCGGTGCCCGGCACGGCCCAGTAGCGTACGCCAGTTTCGGGGTTGCGTTGGTAGGGAGTCCATTCGCCTTTCATCTCGGGGCGCACGTAGGGCGGGCAGATGGCGGGATATTCTTTCAGGTCGGGTAGTTTCCAGGCGGCCGAGCCGTTGGCTACGAAGGCGTCGGTCAGCAGCACGACGGGAGTCATGTGCTCCAAGGCAATCTTGGAAGCTTCGTAGGCAGCTTCGAAGCAGTCGGTGGGTGATGTGGCGGCTAGCACCGGCATGGGGCTTTCGCCGTTACGGCCGAAGAGTACCTGCAAGAGGTCGGTCTGTTCCGATTTGGTAGGGAGTCCGGTGGCCGGACCGCCGCGCTGTACGTCGAGCACTACCAGCGGCAGTTCCATGATGACGGCCAGGTTCATGGCTTCGGATTTCAGGCAGATGCCCGGTCCCGAAGTGGAAGTGACGGCCAGCGCGCCGGCAAACGAGGCGCCTACGGCAGAGGCGCAACCCGAGATTTCGTCCTCGCATTGCACGGTCTTTACACCCAGCGATTTGTGCTTGGACAGTTCGTGCAGCACGTCGGTGGCGGGAGTGATGGGATAGGAACCGAGGTATAGGCTTAGTCCTGCTTTTTCGGCGGCGGCGATGAAGCCGTAGGCAGTCGCCTTGTTCCCCGTGATGTCCATGTAGCGGCCGGGTACGGTGGCTTTGCTCTCTATGCGGTACGTGTGTGATACGGAGGAGTGCGTGTTGTGCCCATAGTCGTATCCGGAGTGTATTACCCGGATGTTTGCTTCGGCAATCTGGGGCTTTTTGGCGAATTTCTCGCGGATGAAGTCTTCGGCAATCTTCAGGTCGCGGTTGAAGAGCCAGCATACCAAGCCTACGGCAAACATGTTGCGGCATTTCATCATCGACTTGTTGTCCATACCCGTGTCGGCAAGACAGTCTTTCACCATCTGCGAGATGGGGGCGGCTATCACATCTTGTCTGATGCCCATTTCCTCTATCGGATTATCGGTCTTGAAGGCAGCCTTTTCCAAGTCCGACTTCTGGAAAGCATCTGTGTCGATGATGATACAGGCAGTCGGTTTGGCGAATTTATATTGTGTTTTCAGCGCAGCGGCATTCATGGCTACCAGCACGTCGCATTGGTCGCCAGGTGTATAGACTTTGTCTGCACCGACGTGTACCTGAAAACCGGAAACGCCGGTAAGCGATCCTTGCGGGGCGCGAATGTCTGCCGGATAGTCGGGGAATGTGCTGATGTCATTGCCCACCGTAGCCGAAACTGTAGAGAAGATGTTGCCGGCGAGTTGCATACCGTCGCCGGAGTCTCCGGAGAAGCGGACTACCACTTGCTCCAGTTCTTTGACCATCATGTCGTTTGCCATAACTTACGATTTACTATGAATTAAATAGTTCTTTTAGAGGTTAATGTATTTTTCATTGGGACAAATTTCGTAAAGTTAATCGGATTAACAAAACTTTTTTCGGAAAATCGATGGAAAGCATTATCTTTGCACTCGCAATCTGCTGCAAATAGCAGGAAATATGCAGAAGGGCTTGCTCCTTTACGGACAGCAGAAGCCTGCCTTGGTAGTTCAACGGATAGAATAGATGTTTCCTAAACATTAGATAGGGGTTCGATTCCCCTCCGAGGTACCCTTTCATTCCATTTTTTGCCCTCATTCTGATGCTTGTTTTTATTCCTCACCGCCTTCACCTCTGTTCTCAATCTCCCTATTCATCGGCTTTTCCGGTGAAAGTGGTTTGGGTTTGTGTTCGCTTTCCCGTTGAGTGACGGGAAGTTGTAGTTTGGCTTGTTGTCAATTTCACTGCAATGGAAAAATGTGGTGGCAACGCAACGGTGATGAACATGGCTGCAAGATTCTGCAAGCTGTTTGCACTGTCACTGCATAACGGTTGCAGCGCTACTGCACAACAGTTGCAGCGCTACTGCAAAGCTGTTGCAGCGCTACTGCAAGTATAGTTGCAGTGTCACTGCAAAACTGTTTCAGAATTTTGCAGTGCTTGTCCTTTGATTCATAATCAGTTGACTGTCGGCAGAAGGTGCTCTGCCAAGGAGGGTTGTACAATTGATGAGATAGGTGCGTTAACGGTTGTGAGATGCGGTAATGCAAAAAAGGAGTTTCACCGGAAAAGCCGATGAATAGGGAGATTGGAGACCGAGGTGAAGGTGATGAAGGGTGAAAATTACTTTTGATGTTATGATTTTGGGCGCTGATTACACGGATTTCGCGTTTATTGGTTGTTCTTTCTGTGAAATCCGTGTAATTCAGTGCTTGAAAAGGTAGTGAACCGGATGTTTGTCCGTGGCAGGTTCTCGACGACTCCTGTGCCTCTGTATTCGCACCGGTCGGCTTGTTTTGTTAATCGGCCGTCTTCTTATATACTTTCAAGTTGGTGACTTTGCTCTTGAACTCTCCGGTTTCTTGCAGCGGGAATACCAGCGTGCGCACGTAGTTCATCTTCGCTTTTCCCTCGTCGAAGAGCCGCTTTTCGATGTTCAACTCCTCTACCACCTTGCCGTTTATCAGCAGGCGGGTGGCTTTGTTGTCACCTTCGATGCCGATGTTTATGCGCTCGCCTTGGTGGATGCGATAGCTGAATGTGTTCAGATATCCGTCGCGGGCAAAGCCCAGCATGCCGCGGATGGGGTCGGCAAGGTAGAAGACGGCGTCGGGCGAGCGGAACAGTATGGTGTTCGGGGTCTCGGCGGCTCCGTCGATGTCGAAGGTGACGCGGTAGTCGTAGCCGATTTCGCGGTGAGGAGTGCGGCTGCTTGGAGTTACGGCGGATTGTTCGTACACCAGTCCCGGCCCGCCTTCGATGCGGCCCAGTTGGTTCACGCCCGGCGCTTCGCTGAGCCGGTGGCGCAGCCTGTCGAAGTCGGCGTAGGGAAGCGTGGTTTTTGCAGCGGTCCACGTCTTGACGGCCAGAGTCTGCATGGCAGGGAAGACGCGGTGGTGGATATCTTTGGTGGAGATTCCGTTTCCTACGTGGTCGTTCCATACGGCGAACATGCCTCCCAGAATGGCGGGGTCTTGTTCCTCAAACACTTCTTTGCCGATGTGGGCAGGCGTCCACTTGTTGTAGAGCATCTCCGTGTTGAGGTAATCGTAGTAGTAGCCGGCCGCAGGTACGATGTATACCATTCCGTCGGGGATGCTGATGAGCTTGTAGCCTTGTTTAGCCATTTCCTTGGGTTGGGCGTAGCCGTTGTACCACGCACTCATGATGACGTTTTCCGATTTCACGGGTGTCTCGCCGTCGGCATGGGTCAGTGCGCCCCATACGCAGGCCTGCTTGCCGAAGCTTTCCACGTAGCGGATGTAATGGTCGGTGAAGGCGCGGAACTTTTCTACGACGTCTTTCTTCTTGTTGGAGTACTCGTCGGTACCGATGTGCACCTTGGGACCACGGAACACGGGAGTATCACCCTCGAGGTATTCTTTGAAGAGTCCGTCCATGAAGGTGTAAGTTTCGGGATTGAAGAGGTCGAGGTGGTCCATGCCATATTCCTTGCTGCCTATTTCGGGCTTGTAGTGGGTGAAGGCAAGTGTGTGGGCGGGAGCATCGATTTCGGGGATAATCTCGACGAAGCGTTGTTCGGCCAGCTTCTGCAGGTCGATGAATTCGGCTTTCGTGTAGTGTCCGTCTTCGGCGGCAAGGCCCGGATAAGTGTCGGACTCAAGACGGAAGGCGCCGTAGGTCTTGCTCCAGTCTTGCTGGAAGTATTGTTTGAAGCCGTTGTCGTTCAGGTGAATCTGCAGGGTATTCATCTTGTAGTAGGCCATTATTTTGACATAGTCCTGCAGGAAGTGAAGGGGGATGAACTTGCGTCCGCAGTCTATCATGAATCCGCGGATGGCATAGTCGGGCCAGTCGCGCAGGGTGCCTTGGGGCAGTTGATGGTTGGGCGTTTGTTCGGCTATCTGGAGCAGGGTGCGTGTGCCCCAATAGATGCCGGTTGGTTCCGGCGCGCTGATTTGCACACGGTCGGTCACTTTAATACTGTAGCCTTCTTTGCCCAGTTTCTTGTCTGTGCGCAATGCCAGTACAAAGTCACCGGCAGCAGCCTTATCTTGGATGACTTCGGGCTTGCAGGCAAACATCGTTTCATAGTCTTCGGCAAAGAGCCGGGCTATACGCAGCAGTTCCGGATGTCCGGGGGGGCAAACGATTCTTGTTTTTGTGGTGGGGACAAAAGTGCCTTCAGCCCCTTTCCACTCCTTTAACTCGGGGATTACAAACGGTTTGGGGTTTACAGCTGCTGCCAGATTGGTGCAGACTGATAACAGCAAGAGACATGCTGTGAAAAAACGGTTAACGGTTTTCATGTTGGTATTTTGGGCAAAGATAAAAATAGTTTTGATAAAAAGCACGAAAAATATGTGAGAATCCTGATAGGGCTATGGACTTTGATGTTCATTATTAATAATTAAGCTATTAAGAGACCATCCAAAAATGAATAGTCCCTTAATAGCTTAATTATTAACAATAAAGTTTTTCTTATTTTGAAACTTCATTAAGTTCATTGCTCTTTTTGTCCTTTATCAACGTGTAAGCGATAGGAGATGCAACGAACAGAGAAGACATTGTACCGAATACAACACCCAGAATCATGGCGAATGCGAAGCTGCGGATGGAGTCACCACCGAGGATGAAGATACATAGCAATACAATCAAGGTACTCAGTGAAGTATTGATAGTACGTGCCAGAGTCGTATTCAATGATTCGTTGAACAACTGCATCTTGTTGCGCTTCGGATAAAGACCGAAGAACTCGCGTACACGGTCGAAGATTACCACCTTGTCATTGATAGAGTAACCGATAGCTGTCAGGATGGCACCGATAAAGGTCTGGTCGATTTCCAGAGAGAACGGCATCCAACCCCAACAGATAGAGTAGGCACCCAGGATGATGATAGTGTCACATGCCAGTGCGGTTACTGAACCGATACTGTATGCAATATTGCGGAAACGAATCAGGATATAGATACCGATGGCAATCAATGCAAGTACAACAGACCAGATGGCTGATACCTTGATGTCGTCTGCGATACTCGGACCTACCTTCTGAGAACTGACGATACTGCCACCCGTATGGTTTTCGCGGTCGATGAAAGTTTCCAGTGTAATGTTCTGGGTCAATACAGGTTTCAGAGTCTCATACAGATATGCCTCGATTTCAGAATCGATGTTGTTGCCTTCTTCTTCAATGCGGTAGTTCGTGCTGATACGTACAGTCTTACCGTCTGTACCGATAGCAATAACGCTTACATTGGCATCACCGAACTTGCTGGAGATAAGTTCGCGAATCTGTTCCGGTTCCACTTTGTTCTCAAACTGTACCTTGAAGTTACGTCCACCGGTGAAGTCGATGCTTTGGCTCAAGCCACGGATAGCAAGGAAAGCGATACATACAACTACGGCAGCTCCGGTGATGCTCAACCACAGTTTGTTTCTGCCCATGAAGTCGAAGTGTACGTTCGCCATCAGGTTCTTGGAAATCTTGGAAGAGAATGTCAGGTTCAGCAGTTTGTCTTTGCCCATGAAATAATCATAGAACAGACGTGTCATGAACACGGCAGTAAAGAACGAAATCAAGATACCGATAATCAGAGTGGTGGCAAAACCACGGATAGGGCCTGTACCGAAGTTGAACAAGATGATACCGGTGATGATAGACGTTAAGTTGGAGTCGAAGATAGCGGAGAATGCGTTGGCATAACCGTCGGACAAAGCCTTCTTCACGCCCTTGCCTGTACGCAGCTCTTCTTTGGTACGTTCGTAAATCAATACGTTGGCATCCACAGCCATACCCAGTGCCAACACCATACCGGCAATACCGGACATTGTCAAGGCTGCTTGGAAAGAAGAAAGGATGCCCAGCGTGAAGAATAAGTTCAGAACCAGAGCGCCGTTGGCCACCATACCTGGAATGAACCCGTACATGGAGCACATGTAAATCATCAACAGAATCAATGCCACGATGAATGACATGATACCGGCGTTGATGGAAGCTTGTCCCAATGAAGGACCTACGATATCTTCTTGTACGATGTGTGCAGGAGCCGGCATTTTACCGGATTTCAATACATTCGCCAAGTCTTTTGCTTGTTCAGGAGTGAAGTGACCGGTGATTTGTGAGTTACCGCCGGTGATTTCATTGTTTACGTTCGGTGCAGAGTAAACATAGCCGTCCAGTACAATAGCGATACTCCTGTTGATATTCTGTTTGGTGAGCTGAGCCCAGCGGCGTGCACCGTCAGTGTTCATAGACATACTTACGGCTGGTTTACCGTAGTGGTCGTACTCGTCTTTGGCATTTACTACTACATCACCTTCCAGCGGAGCTTTGCCGTTACGTTCTGTAGAACGGATTGCATAAAGTTCGAAAGTTTGGGCTTTCGGATCGTATTCATAAGGAGAAACACCCCATTTCAAACGTAAATCTTTCGGCATTTCAGCCTGGATTTCCGGCATGGAGAGGTATTTGTTGATTTCGGCAGTATCCTTATAGTTGGCATAAGCTACTACCGGACCTTGACCACTTGGGTTGACTTGCAATATAGCGAGCAGAGGATGTTCTTTCTTTATCTGTGCAAGGTCTACAGCTTGTGTCTTGCTCTCGCCCTTTAAAGCAGCGGCAAGACTGTCGGCTGTGCTGGTAGCTTGTGTTGCGGCAGGAGTTTCGGCGGCTGCGTTGTCTGCCTCTTCTGCCGGAGTTTCGCTCGCAACGATGGCACGCAACTTGTTGTCGGCAGCTTGCAGATAGGGAGTAACGTCTTTTGCAGTGTATGTTTCCCAGAATTCCAGATTGGCAGAACCTTGTAGCAATTTTCTTACACGCTCAGGCTCTTTGATACCCGGAAGTTCCACCATGATACGTCCCATTTTGTCTTCCAGACTTTGGATATTGGGCTGAACTACACCGAAGCGGTCGATACGGGTACGAAGTACGTTGTAGGAGTTCTCAACAGCTGCCTTTACTTCTTCGCGCAATACTTTCTCGACTTCGGCATCGGTAGACTTCTGAGTTACTTTGTCTTTTAATTGTTGGGTTGCGAACAGTTGTGAAAGAGGAGCACCCGGAGCAATATTGTGATACTCTTTGACGAACAAGGTGATAACGTCATCCTGACTCGTGGTAGCTTGTTTGGCGGCAGTGGCCAATGCTTGGTTGAATGCTTCGTCAGTCTTGTTGTCAGCCAATACTTTGATGACATCGGGTACGGAGACTTCAAGGATGACGTTCATACCGCCCTTCAAGTCCAGACCTAAACTGATTTCCATCTCACGACATTGTTTCAGCGTCCAATTGCCAAAATACACTTTCTCATTAGCTAGAGAATCGAGGTAGTCCTGCTCTACTTTCACATCGCCTTTTGCAAACTCTTTAGCCTTATTCGTGTAATGGCGAGTCACAAAAGAAAAGGAAAGATAGAACACACACACCAGTGTGAGCAATATCGCAAAAACCCTTACAAATCCTTTGTTTTGCATGTTACTTTTAGTTTATTATGATTATTTTTAATTAGATTCTGTTGCATACAAGGCTGCAAATATAGCTTTTTTTTCACAAATCTTACTTCATACCGCGATTTTTTAACATCGGGTCTAATTGAGGTTCAGCACCTCTGAAGTTTTTATAGAGAGTCATCGGTTCTTCGCTGTCTCCTTTTTCCAGAACATTCTGGCGGAAAAGGTCGGCTGTCTGCTTGTCGAAGATGCCGTGTTCTTTGAAAGCTTCGAAGGCATCATTGTCCAGAACATTGGCCCATAGATAGCTGTAATAGCCTGCTGCATAGCCGCCGATAATGTGATTGAAGTATGTGGTACGGTAGCGCGGCGCTATTTCAGGAATCAGTCCCAGCTTGTCCATTGCTTCTTTTTCGTATGCTACGGCATCAATGCTTTTCGTATCAGTCAAGTTATGCAGATTCATGTCGAGGATGGCGGCTGCCAGCAATTCGGTAGTAATGAAGCCCTGGTTGAACGTTTTCTGGTTCAATATCTTTTCAATCAGGCTGTCGGGGATGACTTCACCGGTTTTGTAATGCTTGGCATACATTTTCAGCACTTCGGGTTCGGTGGCCCAGTGTTCGTTGATTTGTGAAGGAAGTTCCACAAAGTCGCGCACGACATTAGTACCTGAAGTGCCTTTGTACTGGCATCGGGTCAGCAGTCCGTGCAGGGCATGGCCGAACTCATGGAACAGGGTTTCCACTTCGTCAATGGTCAGCAAGGAAGGAGTGTCTCCTACGGGCTTGGTGAAGCTGCATACATTGCATACCAATGGGCGTATGCTGCCTTGCTGCTCGCGGTAATTGCTCATCCAGGCACCACCGCTCTTGCCGGGACGGGGAAAATAATCCACATAGAAGATACCCACTTGTGATCCGTCTGCGGCTTTCACCTCAAACACTTCTACATCGGGATGGTAGACGGGGATGCCTTCGAGTTTTGTCAGCGTGATGCCGTAGAGCTTGTTGGCAACGATAAAAGCGCCTTCGCGTACGTTTTCCAGCTTGAAGTAGGGCTTTATATCTTCTTCTTCGAGGTTGTATTTCTCTTTACGCAGTTTCTCGGTGTAGTACCACCAGTCCCATGCTTCCAGCTTTTCTCCTTTGCCTTCTTTGTCCATCAGCTTTTGCAGTTCGGCTGCTTCGGCTTTTGCCTTGGGGAGTGCATAGTTCCACAAGTTGTTGAGGAATTCCATCACGGTGGTGGAGTTCTTTGCCATTGTATTGTCCAGTACAAAGTTGGAGTAGCAGTCAAAACCCAGCAGTTGTGCCTTTTCAAGTCTCAGGCTTACGATGTCGGCAATGATTTTCTTGTTATCGTTCTTGTCATTGTTGTTGCCACGGTTGATGTAGGCTTTGTACATCTGCTCGCGTAGCGGGCGGTTGGCTGAATATTGCAGGAAAGGCAGGCGGCTTGCATTGTGCAGGGTGAACAGCCATTTGCCTTCTTGTCCGGTGGCACGGGCTTCGGCCAAGGCACTTTCGCGGAACCATTGGGGAAGTCCGGCGAGGTCTTCCTCTTTTCCTACATAAAGCTTGAAGTCATTGTTTTCGTTCAGGATGTTGTTGCTGAACGTGATTCCGAGCGTGGAGAGCTGCTTGTTGATTTCGCGCAGGCGGGCTTGTTTGTCGGCCGGAAGATTGGCACCGGAACGGACAAAGTCCTTATAAGTCTTTTCCAGCAGTCTTTGTTGCTCACGGGTCAGGCCGAGAGCTTCTTTCTGATTGTAGACAGCATCTATTTTCTTGAAAAGTTCCTGATTGAGCGAGATGTTGTCTTCGTGCTCAGCCAGTGTCGGAGCCAGTTTCATGGAAAGGGCTGTCAGTTCATCGGTAGTTTCGGCTTCGGTCAGATTGAAGAATACACCGCCTACACGGTCCAGGGTGGGCGAACTTTTGTCGAGGGCAACAATGACGTTTTCGAAAGTGGGGGTTTCTGTATTGTCAATGATGGCTTGGATATTGGCATTCTGCTCTTCTATACCTTTCTGGAATGCAGGTTCATAGTGCTCCAACTTGATTTTATCGAATGGAGGCACACCATTGGGGGTTTGAAACTCGGTAAGAAACG
Source organism: Bacteroides muris (ex Fokt et al. 2023) (assembly GCF_024704895.1). Classification (NCBI taxonomy): domain Bacteria; kingdom Pseudomonadati; phylum Bacteroidota; class Bacteroidia; order Bacteroidales; family Bacteroidaceae; genus Bacteroides; species Bacteroides muris (ex Fokt et al. 2023). The sequence goes on from NZ_JAMZEE010000023.1 coordinate 32,470, forward strand.
GATTGTTTTCCGTCCGGGTGGCACAGGAGTACATCATACAACTTGCAGCTAAAGTTAGAATACATTTTTTGAACATTGTTTTCTAAAGTATTAAATGTTAAGTATTAATTCTCAATTCTTCTTGGTGATATAACACCATATCGGATAGTGGTCTGAATCCTTGATGGAGCGGTCTACTGTACAATTGTAGGCTTTCAGGTTCTTGCTGGCCAGTATGTTGTCTATCCGAAAATAGAATTTGTTCTGATTGTAGGAGATTCCTAATCCCCGTCCCGATTCGGTGAATGCATCATCCAAATCTTGGGCGATAGTACGGTGAGTATAGGAGATGGGGGTATCATTAAAGTCACCACATACAATAATACTAGGATGTGGTGAAGTTGTTATTTCGTGTGCGATTGCATCTGCTTGCGGAGCGCGGATGGCCGATGCTTCTGCCAATTTGCGTATGAGCAGGCGCATACCGCTTTTCACCTTTTCCTTTCCAGGGGATTTCAACATGTTTTCGTACACGGCTTTGTCAGCTTTGGTCAGTTTGTTGGACTCCAAGTGATTGTTGATGAGGGTAACTGTGTCCTCTCCTATTTTTACTTCATAGAGTACCGAACCGTTGTACTCGCTGGAATAATCCAGTACGCGTGCCGAGAGAATCGGATACTTGGAGTAACATGCTATCTTGTTGGTGTGTCCTTTTTCCCTGCCCACCGTGTTGATGCGGTGATATGGATATGCCTTGAGTTCCCGTTCCACATCTTTTTGCGAAAGGTGCCGGGATGATTCCGTCGTGGAGTATTCTTGGAGGCAGAGGATATCGGCATTACTTTCTTTTAAATAAGTCAGTATGGGATTCTTGCCATTCTGTTTGATGGCGCCGTCAAATCCCATGATGTTGTAGGAGAGTAATTTGAAACTTGTTTCAGGCAGCTTGTCTGTATGAAAGTTGATGGGTAGATAAGTGCGTATTTGTGAATAACAAAGTAGTAATCCTATCAAAGGAAGCAATGCGGTTCTGTAACGCTGGATGACCAGCCAAAAGATGAAGAAACTTATATTTATCACCAGGAAAACGGGAAATGTCAGTCCCAGGCACGACTGCACCGGATGTGTGACCGGCTGGATGTGCGGACTGTAGGCGGTAAACAGCAGCAAGCCCGTAAACAAGGCATTGACCGCCAAAATCAGGAGGGCGACAAAATTACCTAAATGCTTCATTATAATAGTTGAAAATTGAAAGGTGAAAACTGAAAATAAGAGTAGCGGTTATTTTCTTATTTTCCACTTTCCGTTTTCCATTTGTTTAACGTTTACTCGCGTCGAACAAGCTTTTCTTTTCCTCCGTAGTAAGGCTTTCGTATCCCGATTTCTTTAATTTGTCGAGAATGCGGTCTATCTCGTCGGATTGGGCTTTTTTCCGCGCGTTGTAATCATAATCTTTTTGTTTACTGGTACCGTAGTGTACTTTCATTTTCGGCTTTCGGGGTTTGAAGCTAACGATGGAAACCAAGACATCCAGGCATTTGTTTATCCATGAGGTCAGGTCGCTGCCTTTGCTGAGGCTGGCGGCAAACCAGAACCCAGCCAGCGCACCTCCTAAATGTGCGATGTGTCCGCCGGCATTACTGGAGGTGATGAACAGCAAATCAGTACCTATAACAATCAGTGCCAGGTATTTCAGCCGCATGGTTCCGAACAGCAGCAGCCGTATCGGATAGTTGGGCTCGCGATAGGCGGTGGCGGCTACAATGGCAAGTACGGAGGCAGAGGCGCCCAGCATGAACGAATAGTCTGTCATGGGACGGAAATACGGAAAAATGTTATAGGCGGCAATATAGAGCAAACCGCCACAAATTCCTCCCAGAATGTATACACCCCGCAGATGTTTTGCAGAGAAGAAACTCAGGAACAGTGCACCGAACCAGTAAAGCCACAGCATATTGAAAAGAATGTGCATGAATCCTGCATGCATGAACATATAGGTCAGTAGTGACCACGGTTGCAGGATGAAGCGTAGGATTGATGCCGGCAGTTCCAACCATTCGAATACGCCTACTATGCTCCGGTTGAACAACTGGAACATGACTTCGGTTAGCGTAGTGAGTATGAATACCGCTACATTGATGTAGGTCAGTTGGATATAAATATTCCCCCTGCGGAAGTTTTCTTTCAAATCAGTTATAATAGTAGCCATTTCCTCTGTTCTTTTTTCTCCAGTACATAATCAAGATAAAGCCGAATACCATACCACCCAGATGTGCAAAGTGGGCCACGTTGTCTCCTGCATTGTTTGCAAATCCTTCATAAAGCTCAATCAAGAAATATCCGATAACAAAATATTTGGCCTTGATAGGAACCGGTAACGGGAAGATAAACATCTGTTGGTTGGGGAACAACATGCCGAATGCCAACAGAATGGCGTATACCGATCCCGAAGCTCCTACGGTGGTCATCAGGTTGAGATATTCCTTCATCGGGAGGATGGCTATTCCGGTATTCACGCTGTCGTAGGCGGAGAGTACCATTTCATAATGGATGTATTGTACGATTTCCTGGCTAATTCCGGCTCCGATACCGCACATCAGGTAGTAGAATAAAAAGCGTTTCGGCCCCCATACCTGTTCCAAGATACGTCCGAACATCCATACGGCAAACATGTTGAAGAACAAGTGCGTGAATCCTGCGTGCATGAACATATATGTCATCAATTGTGCTGCATTGAAATCTGCGGCAAGGAAAAAATGCAATCCCAGATACCGGGCGAGGTCTATGCCGTAACTTTGAGCGACAATGGTGCCCAGAAACATCAGCACATTAATGATTAAAAGGTTCTTGGTTATAGTAGGTATGGTATTCATAATCTGTTGTTTCAATTCATTTTATGGTTTAAAAACAGTTGCCTGTCTTTGCTTTCTCCGGCAAAAATACGAATAAATTCTGTTCTATAACAGAAAAAGCAAATTCTATTCCTTCTTTTTCGCTGTTTTCCAATGTTTTTTTAATGTTTTTATTTGATATTCAGAAATATTGCTCTATTTTTGTAGAGGCTTGTACTGAAAAGTGAAAAAATATTTTGTGTAACATATTATTAATTTTGAGTATTATGAATAAGGCGGAGCTTATTGGCGCTATGGCAGCGGAGTCTGGTTTGTCAAAGACGGATTCAAAGAAAGCATTGGATGCATTTACCGCATCAGTCACTAAGGCAATGAAAGCCGGTGATAAAGTATCATTGGTTGGTTTCGGAACTTTTAGTGTGGTGGAAAGAGGAGCACGTATGTGTATCAATCCCTCTACTAAAAAGCCTATCGAGATTGCTGCAAAGAAAGTTGTTAAATTCAAACCGGGTACGGAATTGACAGCTGAATAGATAACAGTATACTCAACATACAAAGAGGGGACGTTTTGCAAAGAGCGTCCCCTCTTTGTATGTTGAATATCTTGTGGGTCAATAAAAACAAGCCTGCTTGTTTTGTACTGATTTTGGTTTACGTTATCTTTGCACGCAGGAAAATACATTTGAATCATGAATATAGAACAGAAACTGGTAGCGTCCGTCATCGGCGGACTGAAAGCGCTTTACGGGCAGGATGTTCCTGCCGCACAAGTGCAGTTGCAGAAAACCAAGAAAGAATTTGAAGGACACCTCACGTTGGTGGTATTTCCTTTCCTCCGCATGTCCAAGAAGGGACCGGAGCAGACGGCACAAGAAATCGGTGAATACTTGCAGGCAAACGAACCTTCGGTTGCTGCATTTAATGTCATCAAAGGCTTCCTGAACCTGACCATTGCCTCTTCCGCGTGGATAGAATTGCTGAATGGCATTCATGCGGACAAGCAGTACGGCATCATGGCTGCTACTGACAGCTCTCCGTTGGTGATGATTGAGTATTCTTCTCCCAACACCAACAAACCGCTCCATTTGGGCCACGTACGCAACAATCTTTTGGGAAATGCGCTGGCTAATATAGTGGCTGCCAACGGCAATAAGGTAGTAAAGACCAATATTGTCAATGACCGTGGAATTCATATCTGCAAGTCCATGTTGGCATGGCAGAAGTACGGCAATGGTGAGACTCCCGAATCATCCGGCAAGAAGGGCGACCACCTGATTGGCGATTACTATGTTTCTTTCGACAAGCACTACAAGGCGGAAGTGAAGGAGTTGATGCCGAGGTTCCAAAGCGAAGGCATGAATGAGGAAGAGGCCAAGGCAAAGGCGGAAGCCGAATCTCCTTTAATGAAGGAAGCCCGTGAGATGCTGGTGAAGTGGGAAGCCAACGACCCCGAAGTACGTGCGCTTTGGAAGAAGATGAACGACTGGGTGTATGCCGGTTTCGACGAGACTTACCGCATGATGGGCGTGACTTTCGATAAGATATATTACGAGTCGAACACTTACCTTGAAGGGAAAGAGAAAGTGATGGAGGGCCTGGAGAAAGGTTTCTTCTACCGGAAAGAAGACGGTTCCGTGTGGGCGGACCTCACGGGTGAGGGGTTGGACCACAAACTGTTGTTGCGTGCGGACGGCACTTCCGTCTACATGACGCAGGATATCGGTACCGCCAAGCTCCGTTTTGCCGATTATCCCATCGACAAGATGATTTATGTTGTGGGCAACGAACAGAACTACCACTTCCAGGTGCTTTCTATTCTGCTCGACAAGTTGGGCTTTGAATGGGGAAAAGGCTTGGTGCATTTCTCTTACGGCATGGTAGAACTGCCCGAAGGCAAGATGAAGAGCCGCGAGGGTACCGTGGTTGATGCTGACGACTTGATGGCGGAGATGATTGATACAGCCAAGGAGACCAGCAACGAACTGGGCAAACTGGACGGTCTGACGAAAGAAGAGGCGGACGATATCGCCCGTATCGTCGGTCTGGGTGCCTTGAAGTACTTCATCCTGAAGGTGGATGCCCGCAAGAACATGACATTCAATCCGAAAGAGTCCATCGACTTCAATGGCAATACGGGCCCGTTCATCCAATATACTTATGCACGTATCCAGTCTGTTCTGCGCAAGGCAAAAGAGGCCGGTATCGAAATCCCTGCCCAGTTGCCTGCCGGCATTGAACTGAGTGAGAAGGAAGAGGGACTGATACAGATGGTTGCCGACTTTGCCGCTATTGTGAAGCAGGCAGGTGAGGATTACAGCCCGTCCATCATTGCCAACTATACGTATGACCTTGTGAAGGAATACAACCAGTTCTACCATGACTTCAGCATTTTGCGTGAGGAGAACGAAGCAGTGAAGATATTCCGCCTTGCATTGTCCGAAAATGTAGCCAAGGTGGTACGCTTAGGTATGGGCTTACTGGGAATTGAGGTGCCGGATAGAATGTAAGTTTGGTTGTTGAAAAACATCTTATCTTTGCCACTGCCGATGATACGGAATGGTGTGTTAGGGCGGGGCGAAGCCGGAAGAGAGGTGTAGCAAGTCGTTTTGCTGCACCTCTCTTTATTATTGTTTGCTTATCAAGATAACCAGAAGGAGTACCAGTATTCCTGCCAATAGCAATGTGTTTCCCCACCTCACGATAAAAGCTGGTTTTTGCTCGATAATACGGCGCACTTTGTCACTGTGGCAATCGTTTTCGTTTGTAAAATTGCTGTGGTTGTTTTCCTTTAATTTCTTAGTCATGAGTTCCCTAGTTCCAATTGGTTCTTAATCAGGTTGTAGTACGTCCCTTTCTTTCGGATTAGTTCGTCATGTGTGCCGGTTTCCGATATTCTTCCTTTGTCTAACACCACTATTTGGTCGGCATGCTTCACGGTACTTAGGCGGTGGGCTACGATGACGGTAGTTTTTCCTTGGTAGAATTTCTGCAAATTGTCCACTATCAGTCGTTCGTTTCCGGAATCCAGGGAATTGGTGGCTTCATCAAAGAACAAGAAGGCCGGGCTCTTGTATACGGCTCTGGCTATCAGGATACGCTGTCGTTGTCCTTGGCTGATGCCTTGTCCGTTGGCACCTATGACGGTGTCGTACTTCAGTGGCAGTTGTTCCACCATTTCCGTGATGTTGGCTATTCGGGCGGCAGACAGCATACGTTCGTAATCTATCTCCTCATTGTCTAAAGCGATGTTGCGCGCTATTGATTCGGAGAAGATGTAACCGTCTTGCATGACCACTCCGCACAAGCTGCGCCAGAATCGGAGGTTTATCTCGTTCAGCCGATGCTCACCTATCAGGATGTCGCCCGATGCGGGCGGATAGAATCCTAATAATAGTTTCAGCAACGTGGTTTTTCCGCTGCCGCTGGCACCCACGATGGCCGTCACTTTCCCGTTGGGGATTCTTAGGCAGATATCTTCGAGAACTTTGAGGGAATGAGAGCCGTTGTAGCTGAACGTCACGTTTTTCAATAGGATGTCTTCCCGGCTGCAATGGCAATCGATTACCTTCCGATGTGTGTTCTCGTCTTCTTTCAGGTGAACCTCGTTGATTCGTTCTATGCTGAGCCGGACATCCTGCCAGGAGTAGATGAAGCGCATCAGTTGTTCTATCGGGACATTCAGCTGGCCGATGATATATTGTATGGACAGCATCATTCCCAAGGTGAGCTGCCCCTCTATCACTGCGGTTGCCGTCACGATGGTGATGAGGATGTTTTTCACCTCGTTGATAAAGAGGCTTCCTCCCTCTTGCGTCTGTTGCAGTTTCATGGAGGCAATGTTGGTATGGAACAAGTCGGCTTGTGTGTCTTCCCATTCCCAGCATTTGCGTTGTTCGCAGTTTTGCAATTTGATGTCCTGCATACCGTCTATGATTTGGATGGTCTTGTTTTGTCTTCGTGCATAGAGGTCGAAGAATTCGTAGTCCATGGCCTTGCGTTTTTGCAGGAAGGTACAAATCCACAATGCATATATCAGGCATCCGCCTGAGAAGATGGCGAACACGGCGGTGCTGTAGTAAAGCAACACCCCGCCGAATATGAGGAAACTGAAGACGGAGAACAGGGTATTCAGCGTCTGGGCGGCCATGAACTGTTCGAGGCGCTGGTGGTCGTTGATGCGCTGCATCAAGTCTTCTTTCAGTTTGGTGTCGAAGAAGGACATGGGCAGTCTCATCAGTTTCAGGAAGAAGTCGGACAGCAGAGTTATGTTGATGCGTACGCTGATATGCAGCAACAGCCACCGGCGTATGAAGTCGACCGAAGTCCTTCCTATGGTCAGCATCAGCTGCCCCAGCAGAATCAGGTAGATGAGGTTCAGGTTCTTTCCGTTTATTCCCTTATCTACCACTGCCTGCGTCAGGAAGGGGAAGAGCAACTGTAGTCCGCTGCCGATGACCAGTCCTGCAATCAGTTGTCCGAACAGGCTCTTGTAGTCTTTCAGATAGCTCCAGAGAAAAGACAATGAACGTTCCGTGCCTACTTCCTCTTTCAGCGAATGGAAGACGGAGGTGGGTTGCAGCGCCATCAGTATTCCTTTTTCGCCTTGCATTCCTTCGCCGGGTGTCCATGCCTTGCGGAAAGCCTCTTCGTCTAAGGCAAGCAGGTACTTCCCCGGATCGGCGATGTGGAATTTCAGTTTGCCTTTTCGGTCTCTTTCCACGCGGTGCAACACCACGAAATGTTCCTGGTTCCAGTGCAGGATGCACGGAAAAGGATGCTGTTCCACCAGCTTCTCTACGGTCATCCGTCCGCAGACCGTCCGGAAACCGATTTTGACGGCCGCTTCATTCAAGCTCAGCATGGACACCCCGTTGTGGCCCACGGTGCATATCCGGCGCATGGCTTCGGCAGAGTACATCTTGCCGTAATGACGGGCTATCATGCGGAGGCAGGTGGCTCCGCACTCCATGGCGTCCGGTTGCTTGATGTGGTGGAAACGGGGCTTGAATATCATCGGTTATATCTGTTTAAGTTATTTCACCCCTATGCCTTGCAATTCTCTATCATCGTTATTGAACTGCTTTTTTTGTCTCCACTTGTTCTGCACCTTGTTCTTGAAGGTATATGAGGCACCTATTGAGAAGGTAGGGATGCGGTCTGTCAGGTAATTGGCCTTGTATGAGGTGTACCCTTCGTCCTTCACCCACGACTTCGACCACATACCGGTTCCTACGAAATATTGCCCCATCACATAGACTCTCCAGTTCTTGGGCAGATTCCATGAGAGGTTGGCATTGCTGTAGGGTGTCCCCTCCGATTTGGTGGTGTAGCCGTAGCTGGCGGTCGTATAGCCCATGTTCAGCGAGAGCGATACCTGCTTGTAGTATAGATAGGCATTCATATTGAAGTTCCACAGATCTGCGTTGGCAAAGGTCATTCCTTTCTGATATCTTCTCTCGTAGTAGGCGCTCATGCCTATGTTGCCGAAAGGCAAGTTGTAGTTGGCCGAGGTTCCCGCGTTAAGGAAGTTGGCACACAGGAGGTTCCGGTAAGACTGGATATAGATGTTGTCTTTTAGCGTACCGACGGCATTAATCAGCTTTGACGAATAGCTGTAGGAGATGTAAGGCTCAAGGAACAGGCTTTTGTAGCTGAGTTTGTAAGAGAGCCGGACCTGATCTTGGAAACTGGGCCTCAGATACGGGTTACCCTGATTGATGAGCAAACTGTCGGTAGAGGTGTTGCGCGGGTTCAGCATGCTGAGTGTCGGGCTGTAGCGATGGCGCCGGTAGCTCAGGTTCAAGTTGTGTTTCTGATTGAACTTATAAATTAGTGCCACGGAGGGAAGCACGTCTATGTAATGGTTCTTTACCCCATCCGCTTCGGTGAAGAGCATGTCCATCCCTATGGAAAGCAAATAGAAGAACTTGCCTCCCGAACGGTTGTTGTTGAAGCCGACATACAGGTATTCTTGCCACTTCTTGTAGTTGTACACCGGAAAACAATCTTCCTTGTCGTCTATGTTGGTGCTTGAATAAGAAGTGTTGGAGCCGGCTGTGAGGGAGTATTTGCCTTGTATGAGGTTTGTGTAGTCCAAATCCAACTTCCCGTAGTGCCGGTCGTTGATGTAGTCTATCAGGTGATGGTATTGGTAGAAATCGTTATGCTCCTGCTGCTCTCCGATGGAACCGGAATAGCTGTAGGAGTAGTTTCCGGTGGCCTCCAGCGACTGATGCTTGCTGAAGGAGTGCTTGTAATAGAGATAGGCGGTGGCCAGATGGTATTTGTTGTCCGACTGGTTGTAGACTGTGGCATCCGACTGTTTCTGTTCGGAGGCATATTCCACGCTTCCTTGTCTGTGGCTTTCGGTGTCCGAGGGGTTACTGATGTATTTCAGGGCAAAGGCGGCATAGTTCTTGTCCGAAAAGATGCGGTCTCCCCCCAATGCTGCGTAGTAGCTGTTGGCGCTATAGAGTTGCTCTCCGGAGAATTTGCGCCTGATGTCCCCCGATTGGCTTTCCGAATACTCATTGCTCTTGGTATCGGAGAAGTAAAAACTCTGGAGATTCAAGTATAGGGACGACTTGGCATTCCCCAGTTCGGCTCCTCCACCTGTCACTCCATACCGGTAGGTGAGGGCATGGTTTGCATAAATATTTCCGTTGACATAGGTAGGGGTAGCCACGCGTTTCAGGTGGATGTTCAGGATGGCAGTCACGCCCTCCTCGCCTAAGTAGCGTGCATCCGGTACGTCTATAATCTCCACGGACTCTATAATCTCGGGATTCATCACGTTGATGTAACCCGGTCGATTGACCCCGTCTATCAGAATTATGGGAGATTCCCCCGTGAGCAGTTTGATGTTGCGTTCGATGGGGTTCACCACCAGTTTGGGTACTTCCAACAGTGCATCGTAAGCAGTCTTCGCCTTCTTGGCATGTTCGGACAGAAAGAAGGTGGTACTTCCCGCACTACTGTGTACGATGTTGCGCTTGTCGCCTGTCACGGTCACCTCTTTCAGCTGCGTGGCATCTTCCTGCAGTGTGAACTGGGGCAGGCGCACGCTTCCTGTCAGCTTGAAGGGGTGTTCTATTTTCTTGAATCCTACCATGGACACGCGGCAGACATAGTCTCCTGCCTGTAGGCCTTCTACGGAGAAGTCGCCCTTCTTGTCGGTGATGCTGCCCCCCACAAGTGTGTCGGCTTGTATGAAATATACGGTACAGCCTTGTAGCGGCGACTTGTCTTTGTCTTTCACATTGCCGCTTACGGTGATGGCGGTCGTTTGCGCATGCAGCAGCGAGAGGCTGCACACGATGACTGAGATAAGAGAGAGAATACGTTTCATCGGTATCATGTATTGATTATTGATTTAAGGTGGCGTTAATATACGCATTATTAAAACGATAACGAATATAATCCGCTATATTTAATTCCATATTTTGTTTTTGGCAGAATCTTCTGAAATTATCCGGAGTGGTTTCCAGTTGTTTCTGGCAGCAAGGCCCCCAGCATAACGGCAGGAATTTGCATGTCCGACACATGTCGTTGTCATAGGTGACGATGGCGAGGCGCTTGTCCAGTTTTGGTTGGTTCCATTGTATGTGTCCATCGGGCAGCAAGACCCCGTCTTGATGCTCTGTGGTGAAATCTCGGCCGGAACATTTATACACGGCACCATCGTAGGATATCACGCACTGGTTCTTGACAGATGCCTTGCACGAATAACTTCTTCGGGCCATGTTCATGTACGACACCTTGAAGCCGTTCAGCATCCACAGGTTGATGACCGATTTCAGTTCCTCGTTGTCGTAGTTCATGAAGGTACCTGTCTGCCACACACGTTCCAGATGAATGCTTATCTTGTGGCGGTCTACATCAATCAGGTCTTTAATCAGGTCTTTCATGTAGGGCAGGGTTTCGTCATCGTAGTTGATGCGCAGATTGATGTAGGTGCTACCCAGCTGTTCCGTCAGTGCATAGATAGTCCGTATCATGTTGTCGTAAGTGCCCTCCTGAGTTTCGGGCATGTACTTTATCCGGTCGTGGCGGTCTTTATATCCATCTATGGAAATCTGGAAGGAGGCGTTCAGCTCGTCGAACAGGGGGAGTGTGTCCGGAGTGATGCAAACGGCATTGGTGACGAAGAAGAAGGAGACATGTTTCTGCTGTGTTGTGACGTACTGCTTGATTTGCGACAGCAACGGATATAATTCTTCTTTGAAATAGAGCAGAGGTTCCCCACCGAATAATTCTACGCGAAGGCTGCTCAAATCCGGATTATGGTCGAACAGTTGCTTTACGTGTTCCAGTATGGCTTGGGAATTCTCGGCTGTCAGGTGGCTGCCCTGGATGTGTTTCTCAAAGCAGTACCAGCACCGCAGGTTGCAGTCCAAGGAGGGCAGCAGGGTGAGGTGATAGACGTAAGGTGAGTTTATGCTTGCATCGTACTCTTTGCACAATTCTTGGTACTCGTCCGCTTCATCTTCTATGATGAATCTATTCTTCACTAAGTCTTCATAGGCTTTGGGGGATTGTTCGGACAGTTTTTGCAGGTCGTGCTTCAACAATTCGGCATCCGGATGAGAAAGAAGACAAAAAGAATCGTATTTGGTGTTGTAGCAAATGACGTTATTTTTGTTCTTGGTGTATATATTGTAGTGACTTGTTTTCATAAGTATGTTTCGTAAATTATAAAGATAAGGGTGATACACTTCACCCTTATCAAATCTTACTGGGCAGGAGTATTGTCTGCTGGACTATTGCATCCGCATCCACAACCACTTCCGTTTTCACATCCACAGCCTTTTCCACTGTCACATCCACACCCATTTCCGTTGTTACAACTGCAACCGCATCCGCTACCTGCTGCGCCGGCAGCTGCTCCACCCAAGACGAACATCAGTTCATCTTTCAGCACCTCTATGCCATCCAATGGCAACTGGGCTTCTTTTTCTGTAATGAATTCTTTCATAATGATTTTGATTTAAATTAATATATATTACTAAGCCGCTTGACGCGGTCGAAGTCTACGGTAAATATCTGCTTGTAATGCTCCTTTAGCTCTGCCAGCAAATCTTTGTGTTCGTCCAGCAATTGCAGCATCTTCTGATACAAAGGTTCGTTCTGGTGTCGGCAGATGGAAAAGACCTTTTCTTCCAGTTCGTCGGGAAGCAGCAATGCCGCTATCCATAAGCGGTTGTACATTAATTCGTCTTGGCACACCCGGTAGGGGGAGCGTGTGCGATAGATATGTCCTGCCTCGATATTCTTAATAAGCTGACACCGTCCTCCTTCCAGCCATACCTTCAGTGATATATAAGTCTCGTCGAAGCCATAGCGGATAAGTCCTTCCAGCCCACGGAGGTAAGTCCAATAGCGTTCGCTGGCGGCATAGGCAGCTCCAAATACGCAAGGAATGTCTATGAGCTCTTTCTCCGGTTCCGGGTCTTCTGTAAAAATCCATTTAGGACTCAGCAGGTTGGCATCTTGAAACGATATATAAGCTCCATAAGAGACTCTCCGTCCTGAGAGGGGAATCACCTCATCGCTTTCGTCCTTGACAAGGGCATATGTCTGGCAGCACAGCAACCGTCTGTCGTCTTCGTCCAGATAGTCCGCAATCTGTTCTGCCCAGTCCTCTCTATAGAATCGCATGTGCGCGTCAAGAAACAGGAAATAAGGGGTTTGTATCAGACTCACTCCCAAATCGCGGCAGGCAGCTATCCCCAATCTCTCTTCGTTTCGGAGATAGGTGGCGGAATAGGGCTTCAACATCTCTTCGTAATCATACAAATGATTGGAAGCATCGTTGATGACCAATATTTCCACTCGATCCGCAGCATATTGCCGTACGCTGGCTACGGTGTGTTCCACTTCCATGCCTTCATTCAGGAAAGGAATGATTACTGTCAGTTTCTTCGACGTATCTTCAGACATGCTTGTTCTGGTATTTCTTATTTTACTTCAAAATAGCCTTGATACTTGTGTTTCCCGTTGTTCAGCTCCAGGATGTAGGTGCCGCTTTCGAGGTTTCCGATATCGTAGCTATAAGGTTGTTTGGGAAGTAAAGCGATTTCTTGTATGGAGATGATTTTGCCTATATTATCCTTAATAAGGATTTGCAGGTTTGCTAATGGGACATCAGATACAAAATGAAGGTTATTGCCATCATGAATGACAGTAGGGATTAAAAAAACTGAACGATCGTTTGTTGAATGTTTAATTTCAGTAAGTTCGATTTTAATATCCTTTGCGCTTAGGTTGCTACTGAATAGAAGCGCGCTTAAAACAATCAATAAGAGTTTCATGTTTATATGAATCTTAGTTTCGTTACCTGCAAATATATATGCTTTCCGATTATTCATCCGCATAAATCCTGTGCGGTTTTGTGCGGTTAGCTTGTCCTTGTGCAGTTTTGTGCGTATTCGGCTTCTTTCCTCTATAAAGCATAGATAAAAAGATCCCATTCCTCTGGTTTTCCAGGCTTCCCATGTGTCTTTTCGTATAGTTTTTTGCGCGCCGAAACGATGGTCGACTTACTACGCTCGGTAAGCATAGATATGCCGGTCACATTAATTTTGATTTTGAGCAATAGGCATATTTTCATTTCAATGTCACTGACCGGATAGATGGAATATAGACGGGAAGTAAAATCTTTATAGCAATGGTCTATCTGAACACGCAGCATCTCCCAATCTTTTGACTCGATGACAATTTCCTTACAGGTTACGGCACTCTTGAATTTGTTATAGATATCAGATTGACGAAATGCGACTTCCAGTAAAGCCTGCTCCTTTTGATCTATCTCGACTTTGCTGTTTATGCGGAGCAATTGTTCCTTTTGCGTTAAAAGTAATTTGTATATGGAATCATTCTTTTGCTTGCTCAACAACAATTCATTCTCCAGCTCGTTTATCTTCCGCTTGTTTTGCTCAATGAAGTTATTGCTTTTTTCGTATTGCTCTTTTTTTACCTGTTTCAATTTCTCCAATTGGATCTTAAGCTGTTTTCTCTTGCTTTGGGCATACATCCAATATGTAATGGAAGAGAATGTCAATAGAATCAAAAAAATTCCGCCATAAGCAATCCATTGCTTCAAGTCTTCTTTATCGGCCTTTAGCTGTGCGTTCTCTCTTTCCCGAAGTTGGTAGTTGTAGAGTGATTGTAATCTGCGGATATTCTCGCCATTTGTTATTTTTTTGATAGAATCAGTCCAACTATTATATAGATGAAGATGCTCTAATGCTGATGAACTGTCTGATTTCTTTTCCGCTATTTCTGCCAATCCCCGGTGAGCTGTTTGTTGAGCGTAGATATTATTAAACTTCAAAAGTTCCTTGTAGTAGTATGCGGCAGAGTCCATCTCTTCTATTTTGAAATATAGATGTGCTGCAACTGCGCAGGTGGAAATCTGGTTTCGTAATTGAGGCGAGTCCAGCATCTGTAATGATGCTTTAGCCGAAGAATACTCCTCCAATTGTATATATAGACTGGTCAAAGAAATTTGTGCTCTATCCATCATAGCTCTATTGTTGATTTCAGAGGCTTGTTCATAGGCCTTTTGGTAATAAAATAATGTGCTGTCCGCATTGTTCAATGCAGTAAACGTATTTCCTATGTAACATAGATTAATCACCATTCCTCTTCCGTCTTCCAGCAGTTTATTGTACAGATAGGCCTTCTTGAAAGCCTTCATCGCCTCCTCATATACATCCTGATAGAAAAATAATTCTCCCATTTGGCTATAAATCACTTTCATAAGTCTGTAGTCAGAGCCGCCTTCCAGCAGTTCGGCCGCTTTCTGATAATAACTCAAAGCCTGCGGTGCATCCTGCAGGTCGGAATATACCCGTCCGGCATAGTAGTATGCTTCCGGCAAGTGTTTCTTGTCGTTTCTGTCTTCATAGTAATGCAGGACTTGTAGTAGTGCGCTGTCTGAGGTGTGCGTCACATAAGCCTTGTCGCGAGCTTTGATGCACAGTAGTTGGTAGTACATCTGTGTGCTCTGTGGTTCTGTAAGTATGCTGTCTTTCATCCTGTCCAGCAATGTGCAGGCACTATCGGGGTGGTCGTAGACCAATGTGTCCGCTGCTTGCAGGGTATATGGATAAGGTCTGTTGCGGCAGGCATGGCAACATAACAGCAGAAGGCATACATATGTCAACTTTAATATTTTCATTGTGTCATTGTTTTTTCAGTTTATCAATAATGGCCAGGTACTGGAAACAGTATGGCTCATTGGTGCCATAAATGAAGACAGTATGCCGACTCTATTAAAATAGACGCATAAAAAAGAAAAATCTCCTATTAGGGAAGGTGTTTTTTGGGGGTTAAAGAAAGCTAAAGGTTACTCAAGCTTCACAGAAGGATTTGCTGAAGGTTTGGAGTAAGGGGGTGTTGTTATAATATTAGGCGCGGATTACGCGGAATGACATGGATTCAATAAACAGAATTCGTGAATTCCGCGTAATTCGCGTCTAAAAAAAAGTGTTAAAAGGTTTTACTCTATTTCTTCTTGTTTGCTTTCGTAGTTTTTGTTGCTTTCACCGCCTTTGCAGTCCGTTTCGGTTTGCTCGTTTCCTTGTCGCTTTGCAGTTTCACAATCTCCAGACAAGCCTGAAGGTTCAGGTCTTGGGGGATGATGTCTTTAGGAATCTTGTAGTTGCTGCCTTTATAAGCGATGTAAGGGCCATAGCGCCCGTTCAGGATTTCCAGTTCCGGTTCTTCCTCAAACTTTTTGATATGTTTCTGGGCTTCTGCTTCCTGCTTCTTTTGTATCAGTTCGATGGCTTCTTCCAGCGTGACAGTCATCGGGTCCATTGTCTTGGGCAACGAAGCATACAAGCCGTTGTTCTGGATATAGGGTCCGAAACGCCCTGCACCGACAACTACGTTTTTGCCTTCGTATTCGCCGAGGGTACGGGGAAGTTTGAACAGCTCCAGCGCTTCTTCCAGTGTAATGGTCTCGATGGACATCTCTTTCTTTACCTGGGCGAAACGGGGCTTTTCCTCATCTTCGGCAGTACCTATCTGTGCTACTGGGCCGAAACGTCCGATTTTTACAGACACTTGCTTTCCGCTGACGGGGTCTGTTCCTAGAATCCGTTCGCCTGCCTTGTGGGCGGTTTTCGCGGCAAGCGTGTTCTCCACCGAAGGATGGAATTTCTTATAGAATATTTTCAGAATGGCGGTCCATTGCTTGTCGCCTTCGGCTATTTCGTCGAATTGCTTTTCGACGCTCGCTGTGAAGTTGTAGTCAAGGATGTCAGGGAAGTACTCTATCAGGAAGTCATTGACCACGATACCCGTGTCAGTCGGCATCAGTTTTGACTTTTCGGCTCCGGTGATTTCCGTATAGTTGTTGTCCGTTATTTCATTGCCTTGCAGGTTGAGCACATTGTAGATGCGTTCTTCGCCCGTTTTCTCTCCTTTTATTACATATTCGCGCTGCTGGATGGTGGAAATGGTCGGAGCGTAGGTAGACGGACGTCCGATACCCAGTTCCTCCAGTTTGCGCACAAGGCTTGCTTCCGTGTAGCGGGGAGGGTGTTGGGTGAAACGTTCGGTAGCGGTGATACCTTCATGTTCGAGTTTCTGTCCTTTTTTCAGAGGGGGCAGTAGGCGTACTTCATCTTCCTGGGTTTCTACATCATCATCGTACGATTCGCGGTAGACGCGCAGGAAACCGTCGAATTTTACCACTTCTCCGGTTGCAGTGAAAGTTTCCGGCTCGTTGCTGATGCCGATGGTTACGGTTGTTTTTTCCACTTCGGCGTCTGCCATCTGCGAGGCGATGGTACGTTTCCAGATGAGGTCGTACAACTTTCTTTCTTGTGGGGTACCTTCTATCTTGGCATTTTCCATGTAGGTGGGACGGATGGCCTCGTGCGCTTCTTGTGCTCCTTTAGTCTTGGTGGCGAAGTGGCGGTTGTGTACATAACGTTCGCCCATCAGGTTGGAGATGGTTTCACGGCTGGCGTTGACGGCAAGCTCGGAAAGGTTGACGGAGTCGGTACGCATATAGGTTATCAATCCCGATTCGTATAGACGTTGCGCCACCATCATGGTTTGTGCCACGGTGAATCCCAGTTTGCGGGCAGCCTCCTGCTGCAAGGTAGAGGTGGTGAAGGGGGCGGCAGGACCTTTCTTCAGCGGACGGGTGGTGATGTCGTTGATGGTAAATGTGGCCGATTTGCAGCTTTCCAGCAATTTTCGGGCTTCTGCCTTTGTCTTGAGGCGGTGTGCCAGTTCGGCTTTCATTTCTACCGTTTTGCCGTCGGTGTCCGGAACGAGGAATACGGCGGTAAAACGGTAGGATGCTTCACTCCGGAATGCGTGTATCTCGCGTTCGCGCTCCACGATGAGGCGGACGGCTACGGACTGTACACGGCCTGCAGAAAGGGCGGGTTTCACTTTCTTCCACAATACCGGTGAAAGTTCAAAACCTACGATACGGTCCAGGATGCGCCGGGCCTGCTGGGCATCGACCAGGTTGATGTCAATGTCGCGGGGATTTTCTATCGCTTTCAGGATGGCGTCTTTGGTGATTTCATGGAAGACGATGCGTTTGGTGCGTTCCGGTTTTAGTTTCAGCACTTCGTACAAGTGCCATGCGATGGCTTCCCCTTCGCGGTCCTCATCGGAAGCCAGCCATACGGTTTCCGCCTGCTCGGCTTCTTCTTTCAGTTGGGTTACGATTTTCTTTTTATCTGCCGGTATCTCGTAATGCGGTTTGAAGTCTTTATCTACATCAATACTGAATTCTTTTTTCTTCAAATCACGTATATGGCCGTAGCTGGAAAGGACTTTGAAATCTTTTCCCAGGAATTTTTCAATTGTTTTTGCTTTTGCCGGAGACTCGACTATGACAAGGTTTTTCTGCATAATTTTCTGTTTTTTAGTGACTCCCGCCACTGAATTCGCTCGCAAAAGTAGGAAAAAAACATTCTTCCCACCTTATGATATAAGGAGAATTTAGCAAAAATGACCTTTTTTGTTCAATTTAGAGCTCCGGCTCGCAGTGACTCCATTAAAACCGAAAGCTTACTCCACCCAAGAAATTGAGGCCTTCTGATGGGCATCCCCAGTAGTATTGGTAATTTTTGTTTAACAGATTGTTGACGTGTGCATATACCGAAATTCCTTTGAAGAGTTCATAACTGCCGCTCAGGTAGAGGTTGCTGACGGGGTCTGCTTTGCTCTCCTCTACTCCTTGGCGGGCAATGTGCCGGTAGCCGATACCGACAAGCAGCGGAGAGATGGGACGTACTTTGAGGTCGAGATTACCTTCTATGGCAGGTTTGAAGCTCACTATGACATCAGGACCGTCTGTGTCCGTTGTCCAATGACGATAGACGGCATTGGCGGCGAGATAGAAGATGTCCTTATAGTTATAGCTTAGGTCGGCTCCGGCGTAGAAGTTCTTGGTGTCTTCTTCGAGGAGAACATTACTTATTCCGTCATTTTTGACGGTCGGAGTATCAATCAAGTCGTTTTTCAAATCCTGATACCCGCCATAGAGGTTGAACCACAATCCGCTGACGGGGCTTGCCTTGAAGCCGATGGCAGCGTTGAGTTGTTCGTAGGTGTCATCCGGCTGTTGGTTGGTTATTCCATAAGGCGTGATGGTTTCCAGACGGCGGAAGTCGTTCTGCAGCCGTCCTCCCTTGCCTTGTGCATAAAGGATGTAGCTGTCCGAGAAGATGTATTGTATGTCTACGTCGGGTGCGGCGCGGAACTGCTTGCCGAAGCCAAAAGCCAGGTCGACGTGTGCACCGAGGCGTATTCTCCAGTCGTCATTCTGAAAAAGATAATAGGGGTTGAAGTCTGCGCTGGTGTGGTTTTCGAGCCGTTCGTCGCCGTAGAATATGTTGTTCATGGCAAACGCCATACCGATGGTCTGTTCATCGGAGATGGAGCCGGTGACATCGGCTTTCGTACGCACGATGTTTTCTTTGATGTTGCTTACCATGAGGTCGTGTTGCCGTTGGTAGAGCAGCAAATTGGTTTCGGCACGGAATCGGAGAGGCATATCCTCACTCGTGGAGCTTACCCCAAGATGTACGTCGCCCGAAACAAATTTCTGCTTGCCGGCGATGGAACCGGGCAGGGAGTTGAAGTTGCTTTGGTTGAACTTCCCGGTAATGTTCATATCGACTTTGTCGAAGGCGTGTACGTAATCCAGGCCGGCATGGGTGCGATAGTAGAAGGAGTTCCACTTCCCGCCGTTGCTCGGCAAGTCCAGTTTGCCATCCATGCCATCCATGCCGAATGTCAGGTTGAGGCGGTCTTTGGAAGACAAGGAGAACAGATAGTTGGCGCGTATATCGAGGTTGCCGTAGTTCCCATATCCGAGACGTGCATAGCCGGGCTGTGCTTTCGTCTGCGTCTCTTTCCCGGTATAGGCTTGCATGATGCCTGCGGGGATTTGGGTTGCCGGCATCAGGGTGGCGTCATATTCCACCGCCTTCTTGCTGACGGTAGGAGGTTCCACTTTGGGCAGCACGTTTACTTTGGAGGCATCCATGATGTCCGGGTTGTATTCTTGTTCCACGACTACCGTACGGTTCATGGTGGTGTCCTGGGGTTGTGTCTGGGCTTGTGCTTCCAGAGAGAGCACCGCGAGGGTGACTCCTGCAAGGATGTATGTTATCTTTTTCATATCTTTCACGCTTTCTATGTTGTTTTTATTCCTTAAAGTGGGCTTACTTCAATTTTTCCAGTCTTTCATTAATCATCCCTTGTATATCGTCGTCGGCCTGGTAGTTCTGTTGCAAGCTCAACAAGTACTGGCGTGCGTCAAGCTTCTTGTCCATGGCTGCATATACATCCGACAGAAGGATGAAACTGCGTGCCAGCCAGTAGGCATGCGGTGTGCTCTGGTCAATGAAGTTAAGGATTTCCTTTTCAGCCGAAGCATAGTTGCCGGCGTTGTACCATTGCAGCGCCACCAGGTATTTGGCTTCGGCTCCATAAAGGGTACGGGTGTCTTTTGCCAGCAATTGCAGGTCGTCCATCGCTTTCTTGTCGGCTTTCTGGTTCAGGTATGCCTTGGCACGGTAGTACAGAGCTTCGTTGCGAAGTTCCGGAGACAACTTGGCTTCGGCAAGCAGGTCTGTGGCGGCGTTGATTACTTCCGCGTCATCGTGCATCAGCGCTCCGCAACGAAGTATGCCGATGGCACCGAGTTGCCGGCGTTCTGCCGTGGTGGCCTTGGCCTGCAACTGCTTGTAGTCGGGCAATGCCTGGTCGTACTGCTGGCGGTTGAACAAGATTTCTCCATGCATCAGCAAGGCTTCTTCAGAGTACGGGTTGTCGGGATATTCCAGCAGTTTCCCGGCATGCTCCAATACCGCCTCGTCATCCTTCTGCTCTTTGCCTATGACACACAGATAGTAGTGGGCATTCAGGCTGAAAGCGCCTTCCGGGAAACTTTGCAGATAGCGGGTAAAGCTGTCTTTGGCAGGTGCAGGCTCACCTTTCATGTATGTCTTTTCGGCAGCGATGTAAGTCAGTGAGTCTTGTTCGCTGGGCTCGAAGCGGATTTCGCCCGGCATCTGGGCGGCGAGGGCGGCAAACTCGTCCACGCGGTTGGCATCTACGTAGATGGACTTCAAGTCGCGCATGGCAAGGCGGGCTTCCTCACTTCCGGGGTATTGGGTGATCACATGCTTGTAGGCTTCTATGGCACGGTCATAGTCATCGTTCTGATAGTAAAGCAGGCCGATTTCGGCAGCGGCTTTACGGCTGACAGGGCTTTCAGGATATTTGGCAAGCAGTTCGCGGAAGGTAGCGATGGCTTGGCCGCTGTTGTTGCTCTGTACGTAGGAACGTCCCTTCTCGTAGAGGGCGTTGATGGCGTAGGGCGAGTTGGAGTATTTGGCTGCAAGTCGGTTCAGCATGTTCACCTTTTCCGTATGGTTTTTCTGCATGCCATATACCAGTGCTAATTGATAGACGGCATAGTCTCCGGCGGGAGTGTTCAGGTTCTCGGCTTTGGCATAGCATTGCTTGGCTTCCTCGAAGCGGCGGGCGTGCAGGTTGCAGTCTCCGATGCGGTTGTAGGCATCGGCCAGTGCGGTCGGGTTTTCGCCTTTCTCCAATTGGACGAAGTTGCGGAAACGGTTCTCTGCCGCCGCGTAGTCCTTTTGGTGGAAAGCGATGTAACCAAGATTGTAATAGGCAAGGGCGAACATTTCCGTATCCCTCTGCCGGGTGAGCGACAGATATTCGTTGAAATTGCGGGCGGCTTCTCTCATTCGGTTCAGGCGGTAATAAGACTCGCCAAGCCAGTAGAGGGCGTCTGCTTTGGTGTGGAGGTTGTATTGTCCCAACGCGACGCTTTGGTTGAAGTGTCCGATGGCCTGCTCGAATTGTGTGTTGGCAAAAGACTGGGTTCCGAGGTGGAACAGAATCTTTTGTTTGGCTTCCAGAATGGCCTTGCTGGGGTGGGAGATACGGCCGATGGACTTGAGGGCAGCATCGTAGCTGCGTGTGTTCATGTACACTTCCACCAGGTAGTTGCCGACTTTCTCGGCATATGGAGAGTTCGGGAACTCGTTCAGGAATTTCTCAAAGACGGTCACCGATTCGCCGAAAGCGGAATAGGAGGTCTCGTGAATGCACAAGGCGTAGTTATAGGCAGCTTGTTCCTTGATTCTCATATCAGCGTTGGAAGCGGCGGCCTGCTCGAAGGCCATACGCGCTTTGGGCTTGTCGGCCAGTTGCAGATAGGCCAGTCCCATGTGCAGGTATGCGTTTTGCGAAAGGGCGTCGTTTTCGGTAGTCACTTTGCCGAGGACGGAGGGGACTTGCGAATACACGCCACATTGATAATAGGACATTCCCAGCATGTAAAGGGCATCCCTTCTATGAGTGGAAGATTCGGCATTGTGCTTTATATGTTGTTCGAAGGATTTCACGGCTTCGTGGTACTTCCCGAAATGGTATTCGGCTGTACCGAGGATACGGTTCAGCTCTGCCGCATGCGTGTAGCTCAGGCCGTCGGGATGGGCTGACAGCGCATTCTGCGCCACGATTTCAGCCTTGTCATATTGTTTCTTCAGCAAATAGATTTCGGCAATGTAATAGGGAACCAAATCCTTGTACTTGGCATTGTCTTGCAAAGGCAGGAAGCCGCCGAGCGCTTCGTCATACCGTCCTTGGGTATATCGGATATAAGAGATGTAGTAAGCGCAGTCCGCTGCATACTTACGGCTGGTGCTGCGCAGAGTCTCGAACCAGATTGCCGCCTCCTTTACATTACCGGTTTTCAGATAGCAGGTGGCAAGGCGGTAGGTCATGTCATCCCGCTCTTCGGAACCCAGCAGGTCGAGGCGGGTGGAGTTGAACATGGCAAGGGCATCGTCATGATTGCCTTCGAAGAAGTAGGCGGAGGCAATCAATGCATAGATGCGGTTGGCATGGGGAGTATCGGGATATTCGTCCATGAAGGCACGGAGCAGGTCTATGCTTTGGGGGGCTCTGAGTTCGTATGCGGCGCATACCAGCATGTATTCCGCTTCTTGCCGCTCGCCGGTATCAGGCAGAGGCTTGCCGTCTGCATTCATCTGGCGTACATAGGCTTGCAACGGAGAGATGGCGGCAGCATAGGCCTTTTGCTGGAATAACGTTTGTCCTTCCTTGTAGAGTCGCTTGGGAGAAGTACTCTTCTCGCTTGTTTGTGCTGAGGCGAGTAAAGGTGCGCAACAGAGTGCTGTGCACAATATTCGGGAGATTTTATGTTTCATTTTCTTTTGTTAGAATAGGTGTTTTACAAAAATACGGGTTTTAACCCGAAAATGTTACACTTGTTTGGCTTTTTTAGGATATATACCATAATAAGAACGGATAATCATTCGCTTTTGTTCTTGCGCATATCTTCCAGAAAGATCTCCAGTCCTTTGCGGATGGAGTTGAGTCCAAAGTCTTCCGTACGGATGTCTTTCAGGGGAAGGAAGAAGAGGGATGCCGCATCGTCCATCGCCCTGAAGTGTGAGGCGTCTTCCACCGTACAACGGAAAAACATATCCAGTGTGTGTACGGGGAAGCCCGAATAGATATAAATGTTGGGCAGGGAGAAGAGGTATTCGGCTTTTGTAACCCTCATGCCGGTTTCTTCCTTCACTTCGCGGGCAACACCTTCCTCGCCGGTCTCTGCCATATCAATGAAGCCTCCGGGAAGGTCCAGTGTCCCTTTTGCGGGTTCTTTGGCGCGGCGGCACACCAGCAATTCGTTCTGCCGGTTCAGAATCAGGGCGACGGTGGCGGAAGAGGGGTTGAAGTAGTAGACGAAACCGCAGTCGGCGCATTGCTTCGACTTTTCGTTATGGACTTCGAAATGGGCTGAACCGCATTTCGGACAATATTTGAATTGAGAAAGTGGATGTTCCATGATATTTTAGCCTTTGTCCGGGGGACAAAGATAATGGAAACCAGGTGTAGTATGAAAGGAACGGAGTTCTTTTTTATATTACGGGTGCGTTTACAATAGGCTGTAAAGGTGTTTACATTATGGGGTAACGGGCTTTACATTCTTAGGTAACGGTAGTTACATTATGGAGTAAAAGCTTTTACCGAATAGAGTAACGGTCTGGTAAATGTAAGACGTTGGTAAAGAGAGTTGGAAGAACAAGTTATGATGAAAGTTGTTTTTATTGGTGTAGGTTATTGTGGCAGGCAGTTGCTGCATTTGTTGCAGCGTCTGCCTGCCTTCAGAGTAGTGGCGCTTGCCAATCCGGGACTCGGTGATTCCGGTGAAAAATCAGTCTCAATCCCGGTTGGATACTTCCGGAATTCCACAATCATACGGTTGCACCGAAGCCGGTGTCGTTATAGGGTGGGCCAATCTTAATTCTATGGTGGTATCCACAAATGCTTCTTCACCTTTATCGGCAAATTCCACTTTATAGGTTGCCAGCTTCCCTTTCCGCCCCACGAAAGCTGCTCCTGCAGTTTCTGTTATTTCGGAGAGTGCCAACAATTGTATGTCATACGATTTCCCTCTTTTCCCGGCCACTTTCAAGGTATAGGTCTGGCTTCCCGGGTCGTAGCTTTCCCTTTCTATCCTTAAACCTTCGTCCGGCATGCCGTCATAAAGAGTGGGCAGGTTCGTCAGCACACCTATGCCTCCTCTGTACTTTATGCTTATCTCCTTCTTCTCACCAATCCTGAGCGGATTGAGGGAGACACGGACATTCTGTACATCTGTCGTTAGCTGATAAGGGACGGCTTCCCCGTCGATATATACCTGCTCTACCTCGGTGGCCAAAGGCAATATGGCGGCGAACTCCATGCTTGTCGGCTTTCGGCTTTCATTGGTTATCACATACCTGTACTGGCTGTCTTCCCTTTCATAGTCCAGCCCCATTCGCCGCTCTGCCGTGCGTATGTTTCGCACGTGGGCAAATGTCCAGTCGGCAGGAAAGGCCGGAGCCAATGACAGACTGTCCTTTATGGCATCCGATTTCATGCCGAGCATACCCTCGTACAGTGGCAGGAGATTCATGCTGCTCGACCATTGCTGGTGCGGACAGATGCCGGTAAAACTCAATTTGTTGCCTAAGATGACTTCTGCAATATTGCCGTAGTCCCAAGTGTCGAACAACCGCAAAGAAGAGTAAGCATGCCTGAAGCCCTGGTAACAGAGCCCTGCCCGATACTCTGCCAGTGCCGCACACCCCGTATGGAAAGGCCATATATTCCCGTAAGTATATCCTCCCAGGGCAAAGAAAGGGCTGTCGTATCCCACCATTCGCACTCCCCAGTCCGTGGAATAATACTTGTCGGAGAAATGGCGGGCGGTTGCCAGCGCCTTCCGGTGGTCGGCCAGGCCGAACAATACCGGAGTACCTCCCAGCACGCATTTGTGCTCCTGATACGTGCCGTCTCTCATCAGGCCGTGGTTGAAGAACTGCAGGGAGTCGTTCCAGAACTCCTCGTTGATGAGGCGGTGGCACGTGCGCATGTCGTTCGTGCAGCGCAGTTCCGTCTCTTTATCTTCGAGCGCCGCAGCCATGTAGGCACACTCCTTGAGCGCTTGCGTCCACACGGCAGCCAAATAAACCTCCGTATGTGCCCCATACAGCTGCCATCCCTCCTGCCATCCGTGCCCCACATTGGTGTTTTCAATGAGCCCGTCTCCGTCCGTATCCGTGGAGTAGCAGAACGACAAAGCCTTCTTGAGGTGCGGCCATTGCGACCTGATGAAAGCAACGTCTCCGCTCTTGCGCAAGTAGTTGCCTGCCAATACAAGATAGAGCGGAGTAGCATCCGAAGCGTCGTAGTGGACAGAACCGCTGGTGGTGAGCTCATGATAAACTTTCCCATCCGGACTTTGGTGTTTGCCGAATGTAGTCAGAACTTCCTTTACCTTTTCGTAGTCTCCATAGGCAGTCATGGCAATTCCCGTCCATCCCGTATCTCTGCCGAAGTACCAGGCATATCCGGGACGTCCGCTCACGGCATGTCCTCCATTCCAGCCGCGCGAAGTAGTCCAGTAACCGGACATCATCGACTTGCCAAGAGAGGGGGTATGGCAGAAAAATTTGTCGACAGAGACAAGTGCCCACTGATAGGCTTGGTTAAAAACAGAATCACTGCTCCGGATACTCAAGAAGTCTTTGTCGAAATTCCGGTAATGGGTTCTCGACGCCTCATGGACTTCCCGAGACCTGCCCATGGTGGCGTTCAATAACTCTGCGGATTGCCGGATGCCGCTTTCTCCGCCGCTTAAGTAAAGGTTCAGCCTGCCGGGGGTTCCGGCAAATGTATATAAGAAAGATACTTGTTTGTGTTTTGCCGGAATCCGGTTGAATTCCCGGATTTCTCTGTGCGAAAAATCATACATGCCCTCTTCGTATGACGTGGGCTCACGGTCGAAGGCAGCCAGAAGGTTTAAGTTACGTTCACGGTCGAATACGGTGGTCACGGCGCCGTTTTGCGCGGTTGCGTAGAAAAGCGTGCCTGTAGAGTTCAGGGAATAGGGCCACATAAGCCTCAGGTTGCTGGTGTATGTGACGTATACGTGCTCCACATCGGGGGCATCCCAACGGTAGTTGATTGCCATCAGCGGATTCTCGGGTGAAGCATGGATGATTTCCCGGAATCTGCCTTTCTCCAGCAGATACTCTCTTTCCAGGTAATCGGGAGAACGCGTGATTTGAGACGCCTGCTTGTCTAACCAGACAACCTCCTCATGATGCTTGTACTTGATGCCGACAGACAAGTCGCGAAGCACCATTATCGGATGAATCCAGATTTCTTCGATATTGCCTTGTTCTCTGCCCATTGCCAATATCTGCTGGCCGGCTACATTCCAGAAGTGGCGCTTGTCGGCTTTGCGCACGCTTCTCAGCGGCGATTCCTTGGGCTCCCAGTCCGGTTCCTCCTTCAGCGTGATTTTATAATCCGGGAAGTCCACCTTCTGGGTATGTATGCTGTCATATACCCAGTACTTCTGTTTGGATTTGAACCTGCTGTGGTCACCGCTCAGATAGTCTATGACATTATTCATGAACATTAGCAGTGTGGAGCGGTTGGCATTGGCCATCGAGAAATAGAGATAGCCGCCTATGGCCAGGATTTTGCCTTTCCCTACGGGCGTCTCCCAGATGACTTTCCTGTTCTCATGATAGCGGATGTATGCCCAGTTAATGCCCAGCACTTTGGCAGACTCTGCCCGGGGGACATTCCGCCCCGAGAAGCCGAGTGTCCGTGCTTTATGGTCTTCCCATGCCTTCCACACGTATGCCCCTCCGAACAGGCCCTCATAAATGGGATGCTCACGGTAACCGTGAAAGCCTACGGCACGCCCGAAGCCGTGGTCGCTGGCATCCTGATATTCCACTTCCACCGGTTGCGGCTCTATTTCCCAAAGATTCAGCAACCTTACGGCTTCCATGGAAAGCATGAGGCTGCCACCGCCCTTGACGAATGGCACCAGGCAGGCCTTCAGCCTTTTCTCCGTATCGTCTGTTTCGCTGCTGTCCGGGCGGTGATAG
Organism: Bacteroides muris (ex Fokt et al. 2023); assembly: GCF_024704895.1. Taxonomy (NCBI): domain Bacteria; kingdom Pseudomonadati; phylum Bacteroidota; class Bacteroidia; order Bacteroidales; family Bacteroidaceae; genus Bacteroides; species Bacteroides muris (ex Fokt et al. 2023). Next base: position 59,303 of record NZ_JAMZEE010000023.1, read on the forward strand.
ACCACAGTCTCGACTTTCTCGAGCCTTTCAGGGGTCAATTCTTCAATGGGCACTACCGCCACTTGTTTTCCTGCCTTGCGGATGATTTGTAACAAAGAGTCGGTTTCAGCCTGTTCCGTATAGTCGGACGACAGAACCAATACCCTGCCGGGCCGGCCGCAACTTTCACAAAAAAGGCTGGTGAGTACTGCAACTATCAATAGCCGGACGGATTTCCGGTGGACGGAGCGAACAAATGATGATATGTAGTTCGGTTTCATAACTCTTGCCTGATAATTATTCTATAACGACTTCCAATATGCCTACGGCCGAGTCCGGTTTCGGCTTTATGTGGAGGCGCAGGGCATCGGCTTTGATGGCTTCCGCAGGATGTACCATGTTGAACTGGTCGGGCAGGATGCCATAGTGGTCGGTAGAATATAGTCTGAACTTGTTCCACTGCCCGTTGGCTTGATATTCCATATCCCAGGAGGCAGGCACTTGCACCCCTCCCTGGTCGTCGTACCAATATACGGACACGCTCTCAACGTCCGATTCTTTCTTCAATTTAATCTCCACTTGTTGTGCTGTACCTTTTTGGGGCCAACTGGTCCAACGGATGATACTGTTGTCGGATGAACTTTTCGGGAACTGCCCGTCGGCAATGGCATAGACGTCATCGCTCCCGTTGGTATGTGTGGCACTGACATCTGCTATGTTGTCTACCGTGCGAATCATTTCCTTGGCCGCAGTTTCCGCATGGCGGGCAAACCATACATTCATGGTGACATTATCCCCACGGTTGTTCCAGGCATAATAGGGAATCAGTGTAAGTGTGGCAGGGAGCTCGGTTTCGCCTTCTATGGCCGAAGCATTCAGCGAGATACGGGGAATTCCCTTGAGAATACCGTCGGCGAATGCCTCTATACGGCCCTCTTTACCGATTTGGCTGATGATGTAGTTGGATGCGGGATGTTCGTTGTCGGGCTGTTCGGCGCAATATACCAAGGGGCCGCGCGTGATGCAGATTCGGTCGCGGTCTGCTTCTACACGTTCGTCTGCACTTGAGTATCGTATGGGCATGGGCAGTTGTAACACTACCTTGTCACCCTTATTCCATTTACGCTTCACCGGCACATATCCGTCTATGGATTTTGTTTTGGCTTGTTTCCCGTTTATATATAAGGATGCGTCGGTCGAGATGTTATCAGCATAGCTGTAAAGCTCTCCCGGAACAAAACGGTCTGTGCTCCATGTAGGGATGCGTAGCCATAGTGTAAATTCGGTTCCGTCATTTTCCGGCTCTATCTCCATTTCGATGGTTCCGTCAAAAGGATAATCTGTCTGCTGTTTCAGTTTGATTCGACCGGTTTTCAAAGGAACCTCGGCAGAACTGCTGGCGTAAAGGGCACAATAGATATCATTGTCGGCATGTGAATAAATCATACCGGGAACCTGAGGTATCAGGCGTGCCATATTCGAGGGGCAACATGCGGTTCCGAACCATGGAGAACGTCCGGCCCTGCCGTGGTTGAAGGCTTTTTTCCCGTCAGCCTCCAGCACGTTGACATAGAAGAAACGGTTGCCTTGGATATTTACGCCTGCCAACACATTATTGTATAAGGCCACTTCGGCAACATCTACGTATTTGGCATCTCCGGAGGCAAGGAACATGCGATAATTGAAGAATACGTTGCCTACGGCTGCACATGTCTCGTCGTATGTATTTTTGTTGGGCAGTACATATTCCGGTCCGAATCCTTCGATACCGGGTACTGCGCCCAGCCCCCCGTTGATGTGCATCTTTTTGTCTACAATGTCATGCCAGATACTTTCCAGTGCCGGTATGAGGGTAGTGTCTCCTTTGGTTGCAACAATGTCTGCCATGCCGGAGTAAAGGTACATGGCCCGTACGGAGTGCCCTTCTGCACTGCGTTGTTCGCGTGCCGGCAGATGTTGTTGGCTGTAGCTTGCAGACATGATTCCGCTTCCGTCCGGTTTGTAGGTCACTCCACGTATGTCAATAAACTTTTTTGCCATCTCCAGATAAAGGGGATTTTCTGTAACCTGATACAATTTGACCAGAGCCAGTTCTATCTCCTCATGACCGGGGGCTTGGTTCATAGGGTTACCGTCATTGTAATTGGGGTCTCCTTCAAAAAACACTCTGTTGATGTGTTGCGCGCTTTTTTCCGCTACATCCAGCCATTTCCGTTTTCCTGTTGCACGATAGTATGCAACGGCACCTTCATACATGTGTCCCATGTTATAAAGCTCGTGACTGTGTATCACGAAAGAGTATGGCTTGTCACCTGCTCCCCAACCAAGCTTGCGCATGGAGGGAGATACGGTGAACAATTCGTATAAATAACCGTCCGGACACTGGGCATCGGCAATGATGTCAATAATCTCATCCATCTGCTTTTCCAGTTCGGCATCTTTCTCTATCTTGAGCAGATAGGCGGCTCCCTCCATGACTTTAAACAGGTCGGATGCTACATAGCGCGGCAGGTTAAGCAGATTTTCCTCTTTTCCGCTCTTGAGATAAGCGGCAGTCCGGCGTAGGTTTTCCACAACAGGCTGTGTCTTCTCTAACGAGAAGGGTACCAAAGTATGCTTTTGGGTTCTCAAACGAGGGAGCCAGAACTGATCTTGCAGGGTTACCTCCTCGAATGAGACGGGGGTGAGCGGCTGTGGCTCTTTTTTTATGGTGCTGTTCTGGCATGATGGCAATACCAGCATTGACAGAATACATCCTGAGATGAGATTACGTATTTTCATGATTTCAAAGTATTTGTTCGTTATTATTTTCTTGTAACGGGGAATTCTGTAATGCGCAAGGTGGTGCAACCGTAGGGGACAAGCACAATGTCTTCAAGCGGTGAGGTCTCTACTTGGTATTGGGTGCTGTAGGGCAATGGGCCCGCGGAACCGTTGTACATCTGCCATTCCTTCATCCGTTTTCCTTGGGTGTGGATTTCTATAGGTGCATTTTCCAAGTTCCAAGGATAACCTTGTACGTTTTTCTCGACAACCTTGAACGCTTCCGTTAGTTTTTCGGCTTTTAGCGCCTCTTCGGGTAAGCAGTAATTCCACGCCGTAGTCGGGTACACTTCATAGTACCAGTCGCCGTAGTGTTTGCCAAACTTCCGGTCATCCTGCACCTTTTTCCAGCTTTCACCTATTTTGAGTGCATATACCAATGGTCCCCGTTCTATAACGGCAGAACGTTCATACCAGCGAGAAACCTTGATGTCCATCGGCATTTCCAGTTCTACAACATCATTGGATGTCCATTCCCGATAGACTTTGATGATAGAGCCGGCGGCGGCTTTTCCCCATTTCCGGTCGTTTACTTTTACAACGGCTTCCTTGCACCAGTGCGGGACGCGCAAGTGCAGTGGGAAGGCCACTTTTTTCGTTTTCCGGTCTAATATGGACAGTTTGAAACGGATATTTCCTTCAAAAGGATAGCTTGTATTTTCCGTTATCTGTACATTGGTTCCATTCCCTACTTTGGCCGTTACGCTGGATGGTGAGTAGAATAGGGCAGCCAGTCCTCGGTCTTCAGTGGCAAACCACAGGTTGCGCGTGAACTTCGGCCAGCCTTGATGCAGGTTCGAGGTGCAGCAAGGATATCCTGTCAGCAGCCCGAACAGTTGGTCGGTACCGTTATAGCAGGTTACGAAGTTACGGTCTTGGCGTGATATCTGTACTTGGTTCAATTGTTGATAATACTGCCTGGCATCGAAATTGTCGGTAATCTGTGTGGGCAGTGCATTGAATGTGATTCGTTCCAGCCAGTCGGCCCAATCCGTGCGTCCGGTAATCTCGACCATTTTTTCCAAGGAAAACATCATCTCGACAGCGGTACATAACTCCGAGCCTTGAGTGGGATTCCCCGTATGTAACAGCTCGTCTCCACCATAAAGCCCGATAGGCCATCCATGGGTTCTCATCAAGTCTTTGTAGCCCATGTCGATGGCATCCATGTGAGAACGGTCTTTGGTTGCCTGATAGCGGATGACAGGTTGCTTGATGCCCTGCGCCAGATTCACGCAGTGCACGCTGAACAAGCTGTTCATCATGTCTCTTTTGAGGAATTCGCCCGTCCAATCGGCAGTTTGCTCGGTGACCAAGTCGCCAAGTTCCAGCAAGAATTTCTCACCGGTAATATTGTATAACCAATATATGACCAACAGGTTGTCTCCGCCACGCATCTTCCCCCAATAGGTCCAATGGTTCAGTGGTGTGATATTCAGCTGTTTTAACTGGTATTTAAAGTAACGGGTCATGAATGGAATCACACGTTCGTCCCCGGTGGCATCATAATACTGTTTCAAGAATTTCAGAACCACCATCTTAGGCCACCAGTCTTTGGCATTGTTACGTTGCAATCCTGCTTCAGGTTCTCTGTCTGTATCCGGACCGAAATAGCCATCGGCTTGCTGGCTTTGCAGCGCCCATTCAATCCAAGGCTGTACTTTCATCTTCAGCTTGGTGTCGTCCATGATGTAGGCTAGTGGCAACAACCCGTCAATCCAGTATGGCCCGCGTTCCCATACGTCACCGTCGCCGCCCAGCCATCCGTTACGTGCTCCCATCACTTTCTCGTATAATTCATCCAGATGTCCGGTCATGCCGTCGCACATGCGTTGCATTTGCTCTTTCAGCCATCCTTCCGGACGAACGGCTCCTAAAGGAAGTTCCATATAGTTTTTCTTCAATAATGGGGCACGGTTATTCAGATAGAGGTCGTTTTCTATATTTTGCGCTTTTGCGGTAGTCATAAATAGTAGTACAAAAACTGTGATAAAAAAAGATTTTTTCAGCATATTGTTTTTCTTAAAGAGAATAATTTTGATAGAATGTATATAGGGCATACTTATGAAAGTATGCCCTCATGTAGATTGAAATTTTTATTCCAATGTCACCCAATGATAAGTAGTCCCACTGTTCATTAACAAGTAACGGGTGGTGGCAACTGCGGTGGTGTTTCCTTTGGTAACTTTCAGATAGTAATTGCCTTTCAACTGTTCTGCGCCTTGATGGGATTTGTCAAATTCTTCCAGTGTAAAAAGCGCTTCCCCTTTTCCGTTGGTTTGCTTGGTCAGATATACATTGGAACCGTTGTCTCTGTCGGCTTCCGTCTTATATATTTCTACCGTGGCGCCGCTGATGGGTTCGGTATGGTTCTCGTCGGCTACGGCCACTACACAGAGCCCCCATGGAATATTTCCTTGAAACTCTTCCCAAACGCCGCTTCTGTCACAAGAAATGGGCAATAATGCCAGAAGTACTGCAAATGTTTTATAGATATACGTTTTCATTGTTCTTAGAATTTATATTTTGAATTGGCGTCTTTCTCACCGCCGAATGTATAACTCTCTAAACCATAAGTCTTCAACTCATAGCAAGGAACCGGCAACTGCCTGAAAGAGCGGGTTGTGAGTTGGTATTCATCGACCGGGGTCCTTCTTCTGTCATAGAAGGAGGTTGCAGGGTAGGGGAAGCCACATTCTATGAATCTCTCATAATAGAGGGCTTTTATTATCTCTTCTGCAGCAGAGGCCGGTGTGATGTCCTTCAAATGGCCTCGTCCTTCCCGTGTCACGTTAATCAAGGTAACGGCTTCGTTCGTCTTGCCCGTGTTCAGCAAGGCTTCGGCATAGATGAGGTCTGATTCCACCTTTGTGAAAAGGAATTCATCTCCGTTACCGTCAGTTGCATAGTCATTGAAACGGTTCAGGGAATAAGGGCTGTAATTGGTATATCCCGTAAAACTTGTACCTGAAGGGGACTTGTGTTCCGGTGTATAGATAAAGTCCGTCAATAGGCGGTGGTCAGGGCTTTTGAGTTCCGGCAGAGTTGCTGTGCTGCCAAAGTCTCTGGGAAGTGGCCATTTGGCATTTGCGTCATTAGGACACATCATTTTTAGGATGCGCATGCCGATTCTGACCCATCCGCCTGTAGGAGCTGCGTTTTGTACCAATGTCCATTGTTCGTAGTCGTTGTTGGGCAAAGTTGCTATGATGTCTTCTGCAAGTCCGTTCTTTGCATAACCCGATACCTTGTTCCAATCTACGGTAGCCGCTTCCTCTTTGTTACGTGGAAAATAAGCAAGACAACGGGCTGCCATGAAGTTGGCCAACTGCTTTAGCTTGCCTCCGGTTGCCATTGTGTTGTTCGGGAACATTCCGCTCAAATTAGCGAAGTCGCCTTTTTCTTCGCAGATGCTTATGCACTTGTCCAGATAATCCAAAGCTGCGGATTGTACGCTGCTGGCCGGTACCAGACTTTCGCCGGTGATAGAGATTACATCTGTGGTTTCGGTAATCAGGAAGCACTGGTCAAACAGCAGGGCCATTTCCGTATAGCATGTACCCATCAGGAAATAGGTGTTTGCCAATATCTTGTAGGTGGCATCCTGCCCGCCTTCCGTATAAACTACCCCGTTGTCAATGGCTGCCAGTATGTTCTTTAGGGTGTTAATCATGCCGTAGAAATCATACCATATAGCTTTGGGAAAAGTAGAATCCTCGTTCGAATTGTCTATTTCGGGTTTATCAAAACCATCATAGTACGACCAGGTTTTCAGGTTAAAGTTGCCCGCTCCCGGGGCGTATTGGTCGGATACGGTTCCCAGAGGCCAGATGGCTTCGTTGCCCCATCCTAGCAAGGCGCTCCAGTAGGAACTGCATACTCCGGACAGCAGTGAAGGATATTGGTTTGCGTCACTCATCACCGTATTGATGTCCGGTGAATATTCGTTCTTTATGTCCATTCCCGAGAAGTAGCTGTCGCAGGAAGTAAAGAACACTGCCAATAATGACAATAGATATACTTTCGTTTTCATGATATATACTTATTTTTTATTAGAAGTCAATGGATATGGTTCCTGTTACGGTTCTTATGTCTGATGGGTATTTGGGAGTCTCGATTCCGTTCAGCACACCGCCTTCAATGGTACGGGTTTCGGGGTCCGGTCCGGAGAAGTTTGTGAGGGTAAACAGGTTACGCCCGATAACTCCTACCTTTACTCCTTTGAGGAAATCGAGTCCTATGCTTGCCAGTTGATTCCTTGTAAAACGATAGTTGAGTGCCATCTCCCTCATCTTCAGGAATGTGGCTTCTTCCATGAAAGATTCGGTAGGATGCTGGTTCGTATAGTTATACGACTTACGCTGTACCCATGGTTTTTCAGACTGGTCCCAAAGCTTGGCGTTGCGACCTGCAAAACTCATATACATCTTCGTATTGTTGAACAGGAGGCCTCCTTGTTGCCATGACATGGTGAAATAGAATGTCAGGTTTTTCCAAGTGAGTGTATTGGTCATATTCATGTTGAAGTCAGGGTTCATGTTCCCCAGATAGACCTTCTTGTTGTTACCTTTTTCGTCCAATACATACATGTGGGCTTCTTCAGTCGTACCTACTCTGTCTTTGCGTACTACATAGCCGTAATTGTTGATTGTGAATACGTCTTCTGCCGTTTGTCCGGGTTTGATGTCCTTGTGGGTTCTTACCTCGTCAAGTGAAGTGGCAAATTTCGTTCCGAAAAGTTTTCCGTAGGTTTCGTTGGAGTTGATGTACAAGTTACCTGAAGTGAAGTTCGGCCTGCCTAATTCACCTACTTTCTGATGCATTTTGTCCCATGTCAAGGTCACATCCCAAGACATGTTTTTCTTCTGGATGAGGTTGGCGTTCAAGGTAGCCTCATAGCTTTGCACGAAGAACTCTCCAAGATTGATGTTCTGGTAAGAGAATCCTGTGATGCCCGATACCGCCATCACGTAGGGAAGGTCTGTATTGCGCTTATGCGAATATGTCAATGCCAAATCAAAACGTTTCATGAACCGGACGTCAAGTCCGACTTCGAGTTCTTGCGACAAAGCGGCCTTCAATTTGGCGTTTCCCATTTGCGAGGCTCCATACAGTGAACCTGCGCTCATGCTGTAAGTCTCGTATTTGGCGCCATAGGCGGGAAGGATACCTGCGGTACCGTATGAGATTCTGGGTTTCAATATGTCTATGTGGGGGATATCGAAAGTCTTGGCAATGTTCCATGCACTCGAGATACGGTAGTAGGTGTTCCACATGTTGTCGTCACCAATGACAGATGCTCCGTCTCTGCGGACCAAGGCATCAATCATATAGGTGTCTTTATAGTCCCCTTGGAATACGGCAGTGTAACTGTTGGAAACAATCCGGCGTCCGTAGGAGTTTATATCCAATGTGGTGGGGTCGGCCAATTCAAGGGATATATTGTCCATGCCCGATACGGCCAGTCTTGAACCTCCGCCATACACTGATTCATACTTGTCGTCTTCGTACAGATATTGCAGCTTCAAGGAAGTATTGAAGTCGTTGAATTTCTTTGTAAACAATGCTCCTGCTTCGAGGTTGTGCTTGAAGTCGTTCGATGAGCTGGTGGAGATGGAGCCCAGTTCCCGGTCTGTCCCATCAGGAGATGATACTTTCAGGTTACCTTTAGGCTTCAGGCTATAGCTTTGGGAATGGCTGAAGTCAATGCTGTAGTTGGCATTCAGGCTGAGCCATTCAAAGGGCTGATAGCGCAGGGCGTATGCCCCTAAGAATCTGTTTGAATTACTTTCGGCACGTGAATTGGCAAAAGTGTACAGAGGATTGGCATTGTTGCGGGTTGACACAACGTTCGGATTGATTTTGTATGGCGTGCCGTCTATGTTGTCAGCGGTGAAGTCGGCATTGGGATCGGCATAGAAAATGTCATCGAAACTGATGTTACGGTTGTCGCTGTGAGAGCGTACGTACATGTTGGATGTGGACAGCATGAGTTTGTCCGAAAGCTTGGCATCCATGTTTGCACGGAAACTGGTGCGGTTCACCCCTTTCAACAATCTCACGATACCGGGATTCTTGGTGTTCTGAATGGAGGCGTAATAATTGATATCGCCACTCTTTGAACGTCCTGTAAGGCCGAATGTGTTGGATGAGAAGAGGCGGGGCACGAAGAAGTCGTCATAGGCATCGTGGGACATATCGTATTTGTTGTCCCAAATTCCGTCGTTCTCAATAGCAGAGGTGATGTTGCCGTTGCCGTCCACTACATGTCCGTGGGCGGTTGTCCTTTCGGGGACGAAACCAATCCAGCTTGCGCCTACTTCAGACTTGAAAGTTACGTCCACTTGGCCATTTTCCAGACTGCTGCCACGTTTGGTAGTGATTGATACGACGCCGGCAGCCGCTTTTGCTCCGTAGAATGATGCGGCAGCTGCGCCTTTGATGACTTCGATGTTCTCAACATCTTCCATGTTGATGTCTTTAAGTGAGCCTCCGGTTACGATGCCATCTACTATAATCAACGGTTGGTCTGTGCTGGCGAATGAGATGGCGCCACGCAATTGGATGATGGGCTCATCATTTGGATTGCCTGTAGTGGGTAATACTTTGATACCCGGCATCTTTCCGGACAAAGTGGTTGCAACTGAGGTTCCGGTTACTTCTTTAAGTGCCGTTTTTTGTACTTTCTCAACACTGAAAGATAATTTTTCCCGTGAGGTGCCTCGAGCCACCCCGGTTACAATTACTTCCGAAAGCAACTCATTGTTTTCCATTAAAGTCACTTTCAGATTCTGCTTGGCTTTCACCTCTTGCGTGGTATAGCCGATGTAAGTGATTACTAAATTGGAACCGGCAGGAACGGTCAGTCTGAATTTGCCGTTTTCATCGGTGATAGTACCGTTGGTGGTTCCTTTTACCATAATGTTGACCCCAGGCAGAGGTACTCCATTGTTGTCCTCGACTGTGCCTGATACCTGTATGGACTTCTGTTGCTGGATGCTTGTAACAGAAAGTTCATCAGTATTGGCGAATGCTGTTGTTACAACGGGATATAATCCTATTGTTATCAACAGGAATGTTTTACATAGCCAATAGTTTCTTTTCATGCTATTAGTTGTTAGGTTGAACAAATATTGATTGATTTTTACGGAAGCGAAAATAGACAGTTTGCTGTGGTCATGTTGATGAATTCGTATCAAAAAAAGGGAAAATCATATCAAAGAGAAAAAGAGTGAATATTGTATCAATGAAATAGGAATATCGTCTCATTTCGGCTTTCGGAATATCCTCTGTCCGAATTTCATTATGAATATAACCCGTTGGTTGAATTAAAATTCTAAATATTTACAAATGAAAAAGTTGCACAATTTGCGGATTATTATTAAATTA